>JANXUN010000404.1 GCA_025356185.1 Gemmatimonadaceae bacterium | reverse complement strand
GCCCGCGATCACCAACGACTTTGTCACGAGCGTGCCGACATAGCCACCCTGCCCGGTGCGCGGAATTGTCATCCCTTTCAACGCTTCGTGATTGCGCACGGCGTCGGGCGTTTCACCGTGCGGTATCTGCCACGCAAACTCGCCGTTGTCGAGATTGATGGCGGATATCGTCCCGTACGGTGGCTTGAACAACGGCAGACCTTGCACGCTCAATCCGCCGACACGCGGCGCGCCTGCAGGCTGCGGCGCGAAACCGCGAATGAAGTCCATGTCAGACGCGCCGTTCGTTGGTGGTGTGAGTCCAAGAATGGTCGGCGAAAAATTGGACGCTGACACGTACAAAATGTGTGTCTCGGGATCGAACGATCCGCCTGCCCAATTCGCGCCGCCGTTGGTTGGCCCTTGTGCAAGCGTACCGAGCAAGCCGCCGGGTTTGCTGACGATTGGGGGCGTGAAGATTGGACCGAGTTTATATCGCGATGCCACGGCGAGTGCCGCGTCTTTGAGCGCCGGCGTGTAGTCCATCAAATCTTCAAGCGTGACGCCGTTGCGCGCAAACGCTTTTGGCTTGGTCGGCATCGGTTGCGTCGGCGAATACCACTCGCCCGGTACATCACCTTGCTCGACCGGTACTTCGTTGATCGGCCAGACGGGCTTTCCGGTGACACGATCAAAGACGTACAGAATGCCTTGCTTGGTTGGTACCGCGACACTCTTAATTGCGCGGCCGCCAACGGTTATGTCGGCGAGGATGGGCGCCGAGGCTAAATCAAAGTCCCAGATTGGATGGTGAACCATCTGGAAGTGCCACTTCTTTTTTCCTGTTTGCAGGTCGAGACAGACTAAACTCTCGCCGTACAAATTGTTGCCGGGTCGATGTCCGCCGTAGTAGTCACCGGTTGGTGATTCGACGGGTAAGTAGACGAGTCCCAGCTGTTCATCGATCGTAAGTTGCGTCCACACGCCGGTATTGCCGGTCGCTTCGGCGGAATTCTTGAGCCACGTGTCGTACCCTTCTTCGCCTTTGACCGGAATGGTGTGAAAGATCCACAACCGTTTGCCCGTGCGCGTGTCGTAGCCGCGAATGTATCCCTTGTTGTTGCGGTACGACTTTGGTGAACCGCCTTCACGAAATGCGGCGCCGATGACCACAACGTTGCGCGCGACGACCGGTGCGCCTTGAAAACCAATTTCTCCCGTGATCAAGTCTGGCAGAATGGTCTGATCGATATCGGTTTTAAGATCGACGGCGCCATTTGCGCCAAAGGACATCACGCGCGCTCCCGTTTTCGCATCGAGCGCAATCAGTTGATATCCCGGCGTCACGTACAGAATGCGCGCGCTTGCACCGTCGGTCCAATATGAGAGTCCACGCCCGGAGAGTGGACGCGGCGCTGCCGCACCGCGCGCGCCCTCCTCTTCGATGTGCGTCCACAGCTTCGCACCCGTGCTTGCGTCGAGTGCCACAACTCCGCGACTCGTGCCGCCCGTCGCAAACAACACGCCGCCGACCATCAGCGGCGTGCCTTCGAGCTTGAATTCTGGACGGGGTCCGAGTGAATCCGTTTTGAACCGCCACGCGACTTCGAGTGTGTTGAAGTTGGTCGCCGAGATTTGATCAAACGGTGCGTAGCGCGAACCACGCGTATCGCCAGTGTGACTGGGCCATTCACCTTTGGCCGTCGTCATCTGTGCCATCAGTGGCGATGTCACCACTGGCGACGCGATTGCGCACAACAATCCTGCGAACAACGCACTGCGAGACATGACGCGCACTACGGCACCACCTTGCGCGCGGTCTTTGCTTTGCGATCGGCGACCATCTTGTCAAACTCGTCTTGCTCGAGATATGTCACGTCAATCCAGTTGTGGGCCATCTCGTCGACGGTGCGATCACCCCACCCAATCCACTGATTCGGATCTGGGTTGAGCGGATTGGCCGCGGTGTTGTCATGCCACGCGGTAAACGCGAGCGTGGTGCCTTTGGGAAGGAGCGGCGCAACATCGGCGGCGTAGATGTAATTGATGTGCCAGTTCCACTGGAAGTTGCTCACCTGACTAATGACTTCCTTTCTGCCGTCAGGGTAGATCGCTTCGAGCGCCATCGCTTTGCCGCGCATATGCATGTGCGGTTGGAAGTTTTCCAGGCGCGCCGGTGCGGGCAACACATAGAAATTTTGCGTGATGGTTTTTTCGTTCGGCGGAATATCGAGTTCGCTGCCGCGTGACACGTCAAACATGCGCAACACCGTGCGATGTTGCGGCACGAAGCCTTTCGGATAGAAGTAGATCGCCATCTCGACTTGGCTGTCTTTGTACTCTTCGCCAATCGCGTGCATGTGCACTTCCCAACGAATGCGCGAACCGGGGAGCATCAATTTACCCGCATCTTCAGGGAAAATTTGTCCCGTCTTTCCAACGGCCCACTCCATAAACAAACCAGCATTGGCCTGGTGATCGTGTGCGGTGCTCGCGAGCCCCGTCACGCCACCGGGTTCGTCTTGCACGAGATAGGCGAGCACATGGTGGACGATCTTGCGATCGCGGTCTTTGGCTGGCTTTACTTCGATCGCGCGCACCCATCGCGCTTCGGTCACACCCGTTTCGACGACCGGACGAAACCATTTGTCCTGCGTCCGCGCGGCAAGTGTGTACGGCTTTGACTTGATAATCAGGTCGGGCTGCTGACCCAACTTTTCCGCAAGCTGCCAACGATTGGGATCGGGAAACGTGACTGCGGGAGGCATATCTTTCGCGTCGCCCATCGGCGAGCCCGCATTCACCCAATCGACAATCGTCGAGACCTGTGCATCGCTGAGGCTGCGATCGTTTTTGAATTGCTGAATGCCTACGCTGCGATCAATGTGCCACGGCGGCATCAACCGCTGAGACACTTTGTTTTTGATACGCGTCGCGTATTTCTTGGCGTCGTCGTACGTCAAGAGTGACATCGGCGCGATAGAACCGGGTTGATGACACTGCTGACAGTTTTGTTGCAAGATGGGCGCGACGTCTTTTGCGTACGTGGGTGTTGCAG
>JANXUN010000386.1 GCA_025356185.1 Gemmatimonadaceae bacterium | reverse complement strand
GCCAGTCACGGCGACACCCCGCTGCTGATCGTCGCCGGTGCCGGGTCTGGGAAAACGCGCACCCTCATCCACCGCGTCGCTCATCTAATAGGACGCGGCGTGCCCGCCAGCCGCATTCTGCTGCTGACCTTTACCAGACGGTCCGCCCAAGAGATGCTGGATCGATGCCAGCGACTTGTCGGCTCGGCCTCACAGCAGGTGCAGGGCGGCACCTTTCACGGCACCGCACACCGCCTCTTGCGGCGCTTTGGCCCCGCGGCCGGCCTACCTGCCGACTTTAGCATTCTCGATCAAGGCGATGCGGCCGACCTCATGAGCCTCTCGCGGGCTGCGCTCGGCTTCGCCGACACCGCAAAGCTTCCGCGCTCCGCGCCACGCTTTCCGCGCGCGGAAACGATCTTGGCCATGTACTCGCGGCACATCAACACGGATCGACCTGTCGCCGAGCTGATCGGCGCACAGTGGCCGCACTTTCTGTCGTGGACCGGCGATATCGAACGGCTGTTCGGTGATTACGTGCAGCGCAAAGCCGCACGGAACTTGTTGGACTACGACGATCTGCTGCTGTCGTGGGCGCTGCTACTCGAACAGGCGCCAATCATCGCGGAGCAGATACGCGCGCTGTACGATCACGTGTTGGTCGATGAGTATCAGGATACGAATCCCCTGCAGTCACGCATTTTGCGTGCGCTGTGCACCCATGGGCGGTTGACGGTCGTTGGCGATGATGCACAAAGCATCTACGCATTTCGCGGTGCCACCATTCGCAATATTCTCGATTTTCCGAAACAGTTTCCGGGCACCGAAATTGTCACCCTCGAACGCAACTACCGTTCGGTGGCACCGATTCTCGAAACGACCAATGCACTGATCTCGCGCAGTCGCGAACGGTACTCGAAACAGCTGTGGACGGAACGCGACGGCGGCGAAGCGCCATGGTTGGTGACCGTGCGCGACGAACATGAGCAAACGCGGTTCGTGGTCGATCGCGTGTTGCAGTTGCACGACGAAGGCATTCCGCTGCGTGAAATCGCTGTGCTCTTTCGTGCTGGATATCTCTCGGCCGATCTCGAAATCGAGCTCGCCAACCGCCGCATTCCGTACGAAAAGTGGGGCGGACTCAAATTTCTCGAAGCGGCACACATTAAGGATCTGTTGGCATTTGTGCGCATCTTGGAGAATCCGCGCGATGAAGTGAGTTGGTATCGCGTGCTGCGCTTGCTTCCTGGTGTTGGCGAATCAACCGCGCGTGCCGCCGTGGAGCTGCTCGCGGCCCATGCGTGGGAGCCCATGGCGATTGGTGCGGTACGTGCGCCATCGCGCGCACGACCTGGGTTGCACGCGCTCGCCGCACTGCTTGACGGGATGCGCCGAGTCGATGTGCGCGCACCGTCCGAAGCGATTCGACTCGTGCGGCAATTGTATGATCCGATTTTATCAGCGACATACGATGATGCCCCACCTCGTCTCGCCGATCTTGATCAGTTGGAGGTCATTGCCGCGGGATACGTCGATCGCACGACCTTTCTTGCAGCGTTGGCGCTCGAACCGCCAGCCAATACGCAGGACCTTGCCGTCGGTGGCGACGATGAGTCCGATGCTTTGATTCTTTCCACCGCACACTCGGCGAAAGGCAAAGAGTTCGATGTCGTCTTTGTCATCTGGGCGGCAGACGGTGTCTTTCCCATGTCGCGCACCGCCGACAAAGAAGACGAGCTCGAAGAAGAGCGTCGACTCTTGTATGTCGCGATGACGCGTGCCCGCGATCAACTGTACGTCACGTATCCGTTGCACAGTTATCCCACGCGCACTGGCGCCGATTTTTCATACGGACAACTGTCGCGTTTTCTCGATCCTGGTGTACGTGCAACGATGCAACGTGTCACGATCGGTGATGACATGCCTCCCGCGCTGCCGGCGCCGCGCACTGACGAGTCACCTGTTGATCTCCGCGCACTTCTGCGCGGACGATTTGGATCCGCACCATGAACGTATCTTCCCCCTACGCAATGCGAACGACACTGGCCTTCGCTCTCATCATTGGTGCGGCGCCGCTCGCTGCGCAAAGCTCGACGTCGACCGCAAAGACCGTCGCCAAAAAGCCTGCGGCGGCACCGACGAATTCGTTTCGCTTGACCGCCCCGTTACCGCGCGATCCAGCAGTACGTATCGGCACCTTGCCGAACGGTTTGCGCTATTACGTGCGCCGCAACGCGAAACCGGAGCAGCGCGCAGAGCTGCGATTG
>JANXUN010000354.1 GCA_025356185.1 Gemmatimonadaceae bacterium | reverse complement strand
GGAAGCGGTCGACGCACTGTTCGATAACGGACGTCGCTCCAAGGCCATTCGTGGTCGTGGCAAGCGTCCGCTTAAGTCGTTGTCCGACATGCTCAAGGGCAAGCAGGGCCGGTTCCGTCAGAACTTGCTCGGCAAGCGCGTTGACTACTCGGGCCGTTCGGTCATCGTTGTCGGTCCGGAGCTCAAGCTGCACCAGTGCGGCTTGCCCAAGATGATGGCGCTCGAACTCTTCAAGCCGTTCATCATTCACAAGCTCGTTGAGAGCGGTGAAGCCGAAACGGTAAAGCGCGCCAAGAAGATCGTTGAGCGTGAAAACGCGATGGTCTACGAAGTGCTCGAAGGCATCATCAAGGATCACCCGGTGCTGCTCAATCGCGCGCCGACGCTTCACCGGTTGGGCATTCAGGCCTTTGAGCCTGTGCTTGTTGAAGGCAAGGCCATTCGTATTCACCCGCTCGTATGCGCGGCGTTCAACGCCGACTTCGATGGTGATCAGATGGCCGTGCACGTTCCGCTCTCGTTCGAAGCACAGATCGAAGCGCGCGTGCTCATGCTGTCGTCGAACAATATTTTGAAGCCGTCCGACGGACGTCCAGTCGCAGAGCCCAGCCAGGACATCGTGCTCGGTTGCTACGTCGCGACGAAAGCGCCGTTGGGCTTTGAACGCTACAAAGACGCGGCTGCCATTCGCACGCTGCCGTCGTATACCAGCATCGCCGAAGTTGAACTCGCGATTTCCAACAACCGATTGGGTTGGCAGCAAGCGATCCGCTGGTTTGATCGTCGCGAAACGCCGGCGCAGTGGGTCGTCACCACGACGGGACGCGTGTTGTTTGATGCGATCGTTCCCGCGGGGCTGCCGTTCCTGAACAAAGACATGAAAAAGAAGGCGCTTGGCGAATTGGTTTTCCAGAGCTATCGCAACTGCGGACTCTCGGAAACCGTCGCGCTGCTTGATCGCCTGAAAGAATTCGGATTCCGCAACGCAACGCGCGGCGGTGTGTCGATCGGTATTGAAGATCTGCACATTCCGAAAGAAAAAGTCACACTGTTGGCCGAAGCATCCGAGCGCGTGGAGCGTTTCCAGCGGGCGTACGCGACGGGTAACATCACGAACGGTGAGCGCTACAACAAAGTCATCGACACGTGGACGCACGCCAACACGGACGTTGCCGACGCGATGGTGAAGACCATGCGTGAATCACAGGGTGGATTCAATCCTGTGTTCATGATGTTCGACTCAGGCTCACGTGGTTCGCGCGATCAGATCCGTCAGCTTGCAGGTATGCGCGGACTGATGGCCAAGCCGCAAAAGAAACTCACCGGTGGTATCGGTGAAATCATCGAAAACCCGATCAAGTCCAACTTCCGTGAAGGCTTGTCGGTGCTCGAGTACTTCTCGTCAACACACGGTGCACGTAAAGGCCTTGCCGATACTGCACTAAAGACGGCCGACGCCGGTTACCTCACGCGTCGTCTCGTTGACGTGGCACAAGACATGACGATCAACGAAGAGGATTGCGGTACGATCCTCGGACTCGACACGGCAGCGCTGAAGGAAGGCGAAGACGTGATCGAGCCGTTGGCCGAACGTCTCGTTGGTAACGTGGCGGCCGAGGACATCCTCGATCCCATGGAACGCGACGAGGCGGGTCGTCCAAAGATGTTGGTCGAAGCAGGCTCGCTTATTTCGGAAGAAATGGCGCAGAGCATCGAAGATTCGGGCATCGAAATGGTGCGCATTCGTTCGGTACTCACCTGCGAATCCAAACGCGGCCTGTGCCGCATGTGCTACGGCCGTAACCTGGCCACGATGGCGATGGTCGACTTGGGCGAAGCGGTTGGTATCATCGCCGCGCAGTCCATTGGTGAGCCCGGTACGCAGCTCACACTGCGTACGTTCCACATCGGTGGCGCGTCAGCGCGTATCGCTGAACAGACGGCGCGCAAAACGAAAAAGGCCGGTGTCATCGAGTTCGGTGACCGACTGATCGCCGTCGAGAACAAAGAAGGCGAAATGGTTGTCACGTCGTACGAAGGCGAGATGATCATTCGGTCGGCGGCCGACAAGAGCGCGAGCATCGAAGCGCGCTTGCAGGTACCGCTCGGCGCCATCCTGAAGGTCAAGGATGGTGACTCGGTCAAACGTGACGATGACGTGTTTACGTGGGACCCGTACTCGAATCCGATTATCGCGGACGTCAACGGTACGGTGCGCTTCGTCGACTTGGTCGAAGACGAATCGTTGTCGGAAGAGCTCGACGAATTGACGGGTTTGCGTCAGCGCGTTGTGATCGAAGACCGCGAGAAAAAGCTGCACCCGCACGTCGAGATCTGGCAGAGCAAGGGCGGCAAGGACAAG
>JANXUN010000323.1 GCA_025356185.1 Gemmatimonadaceae bacterium | reverse complement strand
CACGGCCGGTGACGGCGGCGTCGGTGGTGTCTTAGGTGTTGGCGCGGTCGCCGGCACCGGCGCGCGCGCTGGCACAGGCGGTACTGGCGGCGTGCCTGACTGCGCGTGCGCGCTCGACGCGCCAACTACGAGTAATGCAACAGCTGACGATATGCGATTCAGCATCAGAGTCCTCCTCCGGATAGTAGATCTTCACCGCGACGCGACGCCGTAGTGGCAGCGCGCACCCGCGGCAACAGGTTGGTTTCACGTATCGTTTCACCCGGCGCGCGCTTCGTCTCTGGCGCGGACGCTCGCGCCTGAATGATTTGCACGAGCACGAGTTCGAGATCCTGCAACAGCCGTTGCGTGCGTTGATCACGCAGCTGTGGTTCGTCCAGCAACAGACGCGTCGTGCGCAGCAAGTTGCGCGCTTGATCGGGCAAGTCACCTGCCGAGCCGCGCGCATCGTCGTCGCGAACGGACGTGAGCAACGACACCGTGTGCATGAGATGTTCTTCCATCGCCACGTGCGCCGGATCGGCTGATGGCGGCAATGCCGCAATTGCTTCCGGTCCAAGACCCAGCGCGGTGATGCTGTCGGAACGCGACGCAATTTGTGCGATCGCTGTTTGATACTTTGACGGACCCGTCGCCGGCATGAGATAGCGACCGACGCCAATGCCGCCGACTAACAGCGCAGCAATGCCGGCTGCGCGCGACATCCACTGCCGCGAATTGTCGCGCGGCGCACCGGTCGCAATCACGGACCGTGGCGTTGGCAACATCTGCGTATCACGCAGTTGCGCGTGCGCCTCTGTCACTTGCGACGCGCGCTGTTGCTTGCTGCGCGCATTTGCGATGCGTTGCCACATCATGTCGCGCGGAATCGCCGACGATTCGACGTCGGTCGCGTCGCGTGCCGCTGCAATGAGCCAAGGCTCAAGCGGCACAGCGTCCGGCATCGAGTTGTCCTGTTCGTGTTCGTCGTTCATGTCAGCTCCGTGGTGCGAATGGCGCGAGCGCGACCCGCAACTTTTCTCTGGCGCGTGAGAGTTGCGATTTGCTGGTGCCGACGGCGACACCGAGCTGTTCGCTGATCTCTTCGTGCGTAAACCCTTCGACATCGTGCAGCACAAACACGTTGCGCGTGCCCTGTGGCAGTGCGGCGATCGCACAGCGCATGCGGTCTTTGAGATCCGGATCACTGTCGTTTGGCCAGTGCCCCGTGTCGAGCGCGTCGTCCAACGGCGCAGCAAACGATTCGCGTCGATTGTGCGTCCGGAGACCGTTCAACGTGACCGAGACGGCGATGACGTGCAGCCAACTCGACAGTGCGGAATCGCCGCGAAACTGTCCGATTCGGTCAAACGCCCGAACGAACGTGTCTTGCGTCCACTCTTGTGCGAGATCGGCCCGACCGGCCATGCGAAAGACCAACCGATACACACGGTCGACATGTCGATCGTAGAACTCGCGTTCTCCGCCCGGGTCTCCCGCCTGCACTCGCGCAATCAGCTCTGCGTCCACCGGAGAGGTCATCCCCATCGCCGAACCTGTTGCGCCATCAGTTGTCGCCTCGGTGCGCATGCATGTGCAGACGGGAGACAGGGGGAGCGCAGAAAGAGTTGCATCGGTCGCTTTTGCGGCCGAGCCCGGCACTAGTCGTACGGGTGGCGTGAAACGGCCTACCGCACTCCAACCTTCTCGCCGTGCGGCACGGGAATGGGCTGCGCGACGCCGGCGCCAAGCGCTCCAGCGCCCATCGAACGGGCTGGGTCGGAAAGCACTTTCGTGATGAATCGCTGTCCCTCGCCGATGCGCTCGACTTCCAGCGCGATGGACTCGACCGATTGACTCAGCTGTTCAAGGCGGTTTTGCACTTCGGCTGGGACCGGGGCGATCACGGTCGCGTTTTTTTTCCAGATCCGACGCGACTGCGCGATCACGAAGGGAAGCAATAGCAGAAAGCCGAGGGTGATCGGAAGTCCGACCACCATATCAGGATCAGGACCGTTGCGCACATAGGGCGGCTCTTTCACCACGGCGCCTGGAATCGACGCCGCCTTGGCCACCGCTTGATCGGCTTGTGCGATCTGCGCGTCGAGCTGGGCGATTTGGGCGTCGACAGACGTGAGACGTACTTCAAGTCCCGCCTTATCGGCCCCTGTCGTCCTGCCGTTCGTCATCTCGCTCGTGATGTCGTTGCGCTTGCTCTCCAGCCGCTCCATCTGATTGCGCAGTTCAGAGCGAGACGCTCGCGCGGCGTCGAGAAGCTGCGCGGGACGCAAAATCTGCTCCCCCACCTGAACGGCGACGGGCGCAGCGGTCGGCTGGGGAACTTGGGCGATTTTCGCAGGTTGCATGGCAGGTTCCAACAGGTAGAGTCGACACGCGTATGACGGTCGTACGCTCACTCGGTGTAGCAGTTTCACGCTGTCCGTTCGCATTTCAACCTTGCAGCGCCGCGCGCTCGGCGTAAGGTCTGTCTCATGCGTCTCTCACATTCGATCGTCTCTGCGGTGTTCGCCTCGCTTGTTATTGGCGGCTGTCACCGAGCTGCTGCGCCCGTGGCTCCGACTGCGGCGGCCGCCGCCGTCGACACCGATCCGCTGCGAGCACTGCCGGCTGCGTTGTACGACGCACAGCTGCCCGATCGCATTGCCGACAGCACATACTGGCGCATGGTGCAAACCATGTCCGAGCCCAATGGATTTTTCCGCTCGGAAAACTTCGTGTCGAACGAGTTGGGATTGCAGTATGTCATTGCGCCGCTGCAAGCGCTCACACCGCCGGGCGGTGCGTACGTCGGCGTTGGCCCCGAACAAAACTTTACATACATCGGTGCACTCAAGCCGCGCATCGCGTTCATCGTTGACATTCGTCGTCAGAATCTGCTGCAGCATTTGTGGTATAAGGCCGTGTTTGAGTTGTCGCCCACGCGTTCGCAGTTTTTAGCACGATTGTTTGCGCGACCTGGGCTCGCAAAGATTCCGGCCAACACGAGCATCGATTCGTTGATCGCATTGATGTCTGTCATTCCGAGCGATCCCGCCATGTTTGCGCGCACATTCGAAGAGGTACGCAAACAGCTCGTTGTGCATCACAAGTTTGTCCTGGACACCAGCGACATCGCGACGCTGCGTTATGTCGACAGCGTGTTTTATCTGTCGGGACCGACGCTCAATTATTCGTCGG
>JANXUN010000329.1 GCA_025356185.1 Gemmatimonadaceae bacterium | reverse complement strand
GGCGAGGCCACCACTGCTGTGGCCGATGCGCTATGCTATGTGCGGGGGCAGAGACGCGGAAGTCGTCCCCTGCAAGAATCCACTCGCACTCAGGAGCTTCTCGCGTGAATCTCTCGCCCGACGCCAAATCGTTGTCGTATCCTCTTGGTCGGCATCATCAGCAGGAATCGTACAGCGCGTCCGATCGCGACACGATGATCGCCAGACTGGCGGCGCAGCCGGCCGCGCTCGCGGCCGCACTCAGTGGACTCGGTGTTGCCGACTACGAGCATCCGTATCGCCCGGGCGGCTGGACGGTTCGTCAGTTGGTGCATCACGTTGCGGACAGCCACGTTAACATGTTCATCCGCGTCAAGCTTGCGCTGTCCGAAGACGAACCGACCATCAAGCCGTATGATCAAGATTCTTGGGTGACGCAGGCCGACGTCGCGCTGGTATCGCCGATGGTATCGCTGGCATTGCTGTCGTCAGTGCATGAGCGGCTCGTCGCGCTACTGCGCACGCTCACACCCGATCAGTTCACGCGCGCACTGTTTCATCCAGAGAACGGACGCATGACGGTCGAACAAGTGCTCGCGCTCTACGCGTGGCATGGTGATCATCATGTCGCGCACATCGCGAACATGCGGACGCGCGAAGGGATTTGATCTCCATCGGCAGTGCATCGCGTTTCGCAGAGTGAGGTAACTGACTACCACGGATGGAAACGGATTTGCACGACATAAAAACGGATCAAAAAGCTTGTGTTGTATCCGTTGCTATCCCCCCAATCCGTTCCAATCCGTGGTAGTCAGTTAACCAACTTTCTCGCTCGACAAATACTACGGCGTGCCCTCAAAGATCCGCGCAACCTCGCCGACTGCGACAAGCGTTCCAATACTGTTCACACCGAATAGCGAGTAAATAATCGACGTCGCCGGCGTGGTGAGTGCGCGCCACGATTGTCCATCATATCGCAGCACCGTGCCGCTGTCGCCGGCGGCGTAGATCTCGGTTGGACTACGCCCCCACAGCGCGCGCAAATCCCGCGTCGTCGGCACGGTCTCCGTATTCCATCGCACGCCATCAAATCGCAAAATTGTGCCGCCGTCCCCTGCGATAAACACATCATTCGCCGACGTGCCCCACACTGCACGCAATCGACGCGTGTTTGGCACCGGAACGGTCGCCGGGTCCCAACGTCCGCCGTCAAAGTGCAACACGACGCCCGAGTCACCCACGACGTACACGTCACTCGGCTGCGATCCCCACACGGCGCGTAAAAACTGCTGTGTGCCGCTCACTTGCGGTGCCCACAGACCTCCACTCGCGCGCAAAATCGTGCCGCGTTCACCGACAATCACCGACTGACCGAGCGCGCCGACCCAAATGGCGCGCAACAACGCACGAGTGGGCGATGTCTCACGTTTCCACGTTGCGCCGTCATAGCGCAGAATTGATCCCGTGTCGCCGACCGCTATGACGTCAGTCGCACTGCTGCCGCTAATGCCGAAGAGATCGTTGGCGCCTGCGACAAATTCTGGCCGCCACGTGGTTCCCTCGCGACGAAACACGCCACCGCCAAATCCCACGGCGAACAGTGGACCGGTTGGTGATCCCCACGTCGACAACAGTGCAGGATCTGAAATCTCCGTCGTGCCAATCGCGGCGCTGCCAACACCTCGCACGGTTAACACCGTGCCGTACCACCCCGCGATGCGCAGCGTTCCGTCGCCGCGTGTGGTGATGGCACGCAGATTTTGTCCCGTACCGACGTTGATCAGTTCCCACGACGTGCCGTCAAAATGAAAACACACACCGACATTTCCGACCGCATAAATGTCGGTTGCCGAACGACCGCGCATTGCGAACAAGTTGATTTGTGCGGGCGTCGCCATCGGTGCCCACGACACGCCATCGTATCGCAACACCAACCCATTGGTGCCTACGGCAAAGACGTTCGATGCACTCGTGCCCCACACATCAAACAACGCATTACCCGTCGGATTTTCCATGCGGCGCCACTGCGTGCCATCAAATCGCACGATCGCACCATTGTTACCGATCGCAAATAACGCGTTGCTGTTCGTGCCCCAGATGCCCCACAAATCGTCGGTGACGCCGGTCGATTGCGATGTCAGCTTTACGCCATCCCAACGTAAAAACGTGCCTTGATCGCCAACGATGTAGACCTCGGTCGCCGACAACCCCCACACTTCCAACAACGCCGACGTCGTTCCGCTTGTGACCTTCGTAAACGTGGTGCCGTCGCCGTGCAACACGAGTCCCGACGTGCCGACAATCCATACATCGGTCGGCGACGATCCCCACACGCCAACCAGCGTCTCGGTTGCGGAAAGTTGCGCTGCCTGCCACGGTCCCGATCCGCGCGCGACAAGCAAAACGCCCGCCTGACCAACCGCGTACGTCGTGCCTTGGCCGTCGTCCCACATGCCCAGCATCGTCGCGTCGGTGATTCCCGATCGCGCGACACGCCACTGCTGCACTCCAAGCGACACAGTGGTAACTCCCACTTGCACCAGCGCGGAGAACGAACCGCTGGTCGCCGAGATGCGGGCAGCACCCGGTGCGAGCGCCCGCACTCGGCCTGTCGCATCGACGGTCGCGATTGTTGGCGCATCAGAGCGCCACGTGACGGTTGGGTTGCTCAGTAAGACGCCGCCCGAGTCACGCGCCTCGATCAACACAGCCCGCTCTTGTCCTGCTTGCAAGTTGATCGACGCAGGATTGG
>JANXUN010000298.1 GCA_025356185.1 Gemmatimonadaceae bacterium | reverse complement strand
GAATCGGAGAAATGCTTTGTGGTCTCATGGTGCGAGCGGTGTCATCGCTGCACGAACAGCGCCTGCGAGCGTCGTATCGCCCTTGGTAAGCGCACCGATTTTGCGCCATCGAATCACACCGGCCGCGTCGACCACAAACGTTTCTGGAACACCAATGGTGAGAAACTTGAGCGCGAAGTCGTGATCTGGGTCCAACCAGATCGGATACGACATACCATGTTCCTTCGCAAAGTCGCGGACGTCACTGCCCATCCCCTCAGCATCGACGCTGACACCAATCATCGCAACGTTCTGCGCTTTGAACTGCTGAAACAACGCCTCGAGTTGCGGCAACTCTTCTCGGCAGGGCTGACACCACGTTGCCCACACGTTCAGCACAACCACACGCCCCTTAAGCGACTCTAACGTTTGCGGCGCATCGTTCAAATCGTGCAGTGCAAGTACCGGCGCCGGCGCACCGATCGCAGGGGCGCGTTTGGCGTTCGCTGACGCGCCTGCATTACCAGAATCGCGCGATGCATCCCGCGGAGCGCACGCGGCTGCGACCACGGCCGCGCACACTCCGAGTACCATTCGAACACGATACATCGTGCGACGTGTCATCAGTAGGTGACCTTAAGACTGCTGGAGAACGTGCGCTGCGGAAACGGATGAAACAAAAAGTACTTACGATTGAGCAGATTGTCGGCCCCGACAGACGCGGAAAGATGCTGTCCCAGACGATAGTTCACATGAGCGTCCGTTGAAAACCACGCACTGAACCCCTGATACGTGTTGGGATTGATGTCCGTGTTGTCCAACGTCGTCCACAATGCGCCGCTATACCGGCCACCGACTGACAGCGACAGGCGCGCGGTTGGCCTGTACGTCGCCAAAAACGTCGCGCGCCAATCGGGAATGTTTGGAAGCTGCTTGCCAACCGCGGCATCGGCAGTCGCCGTCGCGCTCGCGCGCCCGGACAACGCCAAAGTTTTTGCATCGAGATACGTCGCGCTGCCCGACAGTTCAAGCCCGCTAATCAACACGCCGTTCTCGCTCACGACCAGCTCCGCTCCGCGTGCCCGCACATGATCGACGTTCGACACAAATGAATACAGTGTCGTCGAGCCGGCAAGGAGCGGCTTGAACTGCGAAATAATCGCATCATGCACGTCATCGTTAAACAATGACAATTGCACGCTGCCCTGCGAGAATTGTCGCGTCGCGCGCAGTTCAGTGCTGAGCACGTTGTCTGGCTTGAGCGTCGGATCGGGCGCCGTAAACGTCGTACCCGTTGTGACTAGCTGAAACAGCTCACCTGCGGTTGCATAGCGATACGCCTTGCCGACAGACGCTTTGAGATTCCAGTCAAGATTGGGCGTCCATGCTACCGTCGCTTTAGGCGACACGTTGCTGTGCTGCAACGTTGCTTGCGTCACTTTGGTCGTCCCGTTGACGTTGTAACCGTCGTACGCTTTCCAGTCTTCGTAGCGCGCGCCGAGCACGACATTCACCGTTGGCGCAACCGTCCAGGAATCTTGCGCCCACAGTGCAGCCGTGCGTGTTTTGCCGTCGCCTTCGGATGAAACAGTCGTGTACACAGGCTTTTCAACGGTCCAATCGTTTGTGTTGAACGTCGGATTGAGCAGCGTGTACTGATCGTAGTGCGCACCGAACGTGACAATGTGTTTCGCGTTGACGCCGCCAGCGTGCCACGCGCCCTTCGCGTCGGCCGACCGCCAACCGGTTCCCGACAGTTCCGCCACTCGGCCAACAGAACCAAATGTCAAACCTGTTGCAGCGGCGGTCGTCGATAAGCGCTGACGATCGACCGCCATGTCGTAGTTGCTGCCGATCAACTCGAAGTCCCATGACTTATGCCGATCGGTGCGCAGCGAAATGCTTTGCGCGACATGCGCTTGGAGCAGCCCATAGTTTCCGCTTGCGAATCCTGACTGCGCCGCAAACGTCGGATCATCGCCCTTCGTGATGTACGGCGACACGCCGACGTTGGCATCGTTTTGCCAGTATGCGTAGGTGTATGCGAGCTGCACACCAGGCAACACGTCGTATGCGACTTTCGCTTTTGCGTTGGCCATCTTGGTGTGCAACAGTCCGCTCGCGCCGAGTACGTTGGCGGTCACGCCGAGCTTATTAGTGGCGGGAAAGCCGCCCGACGTGCCGGTAGGAAATGATGTCGCGGTCACATAACTGAGCGGCTGGCTAAAGCTATTCTGATAGTTACCCGCGAGCGTGAACGAAAACTTTCCAAAGCGGTCACCTACGCGTGCCGATGTTTGCGCCGTGCTAAACGTTTGCTTGGTGGCGTACAAGTCGAACGGCATCATCGTCTGCGCTTGCGTCACTGACGCTTCGAGCTTTTGCGGCATGTGCGTGGCGATCTCCATCACCGCACCCATTGAATTGCCTGCGTACGCTGCAGAGAACGGACCGTACATCATGTCGATGCGATCGATCTCTTCGGGCGAGACCAATCCCCAGCGCGGTCCACCAATGTTGTTGTTGTTGGCGATGAGTGCGGTGAGCGGCACACCGTCGGCGAAAATCAG
>JANXUN010000246.1 GCA_025356185.1 Gemmatimonadaceae bacterium | reverse complement strand
AGTCGTTCGAGGGGTACACGCCACGAGAGGCGGCCATCGGAACGGGCAACCTCCAAAATGCGGTACAAACGGCGTGCTACCGGGGACGAAAGGGCGTGATAACGCACCGAAGAGAGCGTAACGGTGTGCCGAATTGCAAGGTTTGCCCGAACGGTCGGCGATAAAATCACCCGCGCGTCGCCCGGTTCGCCGGCGGCGAGGTTTCCAAACAGATGAAGTTGCTCGCGATCGGCGACGCGTCGGCGCTGGACGGCCGCTGCGCTCAGGATCGTAAAGCTGATGTCGCCGTACGCCGAGTTTGCGGACCAATAGGCACCGATCGATTCGAGCGTCGTGCGTTCGAGCCGTGCGAGCGCGGCACGCAGCTGTTCGTAGGTGCGTCCGTCGGCTCGACGGCCCATCGAGCGCAAAAAGGCGTGCAGCGTGAACGACACGGAGCCGTCTGCCGGCGATCCTGCCTCGTGATAGCGATGGAGGATCTCGACGTACACGTCCTGATCGAACGTGCCGGGAAGCCGATCGCCCGGTGCAGGGATAACGCGCCAGCGTCCACCGTTTTCTGTAATGAAGAATACGGGTGCGTCGTCCGCCGAATCACTCAGGCGAAAGAGCGGCAGCTCCTCGAGTGAACGGTCGAGGATCACTCCGCGAATGGCAGGCCGACGACGTGCAGCGAGAGTCATCAAGCGTGAAAGGTGGGTGGTTGGGGGTCGATTCGCCAGCGACGGAAGCGTTCCGCGCAGGAAACCCTTTGTGACGCGCGATGTTCTGATAAACGACCTGTGGGTTTCTGCCGGTGCTCCCCCCTCCTCGTTTCGATGATCATGCGTCGTCTAGCCGTGCTGGCTGTGGTGATCTTGTGCGCTGTGCTCACGCGCCCGCTGTCTGCGCAACAGATGGATGTCATTCGTGGGCGCGTCACCGGCCCAGATTCGCAGCCTATTAGCGGCGTGAACGTGCGCGCCACGTCGTACTCCGGTCAGGTATCCAAGTCGGCAAAGACCGACAAGAACGGACGGTTTGCCATCACGTACCCCACGGGCGAAGGCGACTATTGGTTGGAGTATGCAGCCATTGGCTATCTCCCAAAGCGTTTCGAGATCAAGCGCGTCGCCGACGAAGAAATTTTGTTGGCCGATACGCGCATGCAGTCGAGCATCGCGACACTTGAAGCAGTGAACGTGTCCGCGAACGCACCGCGCGCACTGGTGAATCGCAACGGCGGCACTGCGAACGTTGGCGGCGGAGAAAAGCCGCTGACGAGTGCGAACTTACCGCCTGATCAACTTGGCAATCTTGCGGCCATGGCTGCCGGTATTCCGGGCATTCAACTCATTCCCGGTCTCGACGGAGCAGCCGACATGTTTTCGGCGCTCGGACTTTCTGCAGATCAGAACAGTACGACCGTGAACGGATTGGGATCGGGTGTCAGCGCGCTCCCACCCGATGCACAGGTGCAGGCTTCGGTGTTGACGTACAGCTACGATCCCGGGATCGGCAACTTTAGTGGCGCGCGCATTTCACTGAACACATTGCCCGGCAGCAACATTTCGTTTCGACAAGCGAGCACCAACGGTGTGACACCGGAGTTGGAGTTTGCCGATGATGTCGCGAACGCGCAAAATCAGAAGTACACCAACATTCAGTTAGGCGCGGGCGGACGTGGTCCGATCTCGATGGACAAAAATTTCTACAACAGCTCGTTCGGGTTGACGCGCACCTTTAAGGACCTGCCGTCATTGTTGAACACGAGTGAGTTGGGACTATCATCGGCCGGTGTCGCGCGCGATTCGGTAAATCGCTTGATCAGCATTTTGAGCAACAAGAGCATTCCGTCAACGATTTCCAGCGCGCCTTCGCTGCAACAGACGGACGGCATTACGGTGCAAGCCAACGTCGACTTGCAACCCGGCAGCAATGGCACGGGACACGCGCTCACACTCGGCTACATCGGCAACTATTCGCAGAGTCAGCAGGTGACCGGCGGACAGAACTCACTGCTGACAGTGCCCGCCCACAACGGCGAATCCAGTCGGTGGGGTGGGTTGGTGTCGTTACGACATACGAACTATTTCTGGTTCGGTATTCTCTCAAATACCTCAATCGGCTACAACTTTAGCGGCACCGATAACACGCCGTATTTGCGCTTACCAGCGGGTAGCGTGCGCGTGAATTCTGATTTGCCCGATGGCTCGTCGGCGGTGCGCGTGCTCTCGTTTGGTGGACATCCCGCGCTCGATTTAAGTCAGCGCAATCAAACGGCAGAAATTTCAAATGAAATGCGGTGGTACGCCGGAAACAATCGACATGCAGTGAAGCTCACGACTGATCTGCGTCGCGAACAGTTTACGAACAATCAGTTTTTCAATCCGTACGGCACGTTCACATTCAATTCACTCGCGGATTTGCAAGCGGGCACTGCGGCGTCGTTCTCGCGCACGTTGTCGGCACCCAAAGGCGCCGGAAGTCAGGTGACGGCCGCAGCGTCGTTGGGAGACTACTGGCGTCCGTCGTCGGCGGTGCAGCTGCAATACGGTGTGCGTGTCGATGGCAACAAGTTTCTCACGACGCCCGAGCACAATCAACTCGTTGCAGATCGTTTAGGTCTCACAAACGAAAAGGTGCCGAATAAAGTGTATGTGAGTCCGCGCGTCGGTTTCACGTGGATTTACGGCACACAAAACCAAATTCAGTTTGCACCCGGTTCAGCGATTCCACCGCGCGCACTCATTCAAGGTGGCGCCGGCGCGTTTCAGAATCTGCGCGCGTCGGATCTCATTTCTGGAGCGGTCAATAACAGCGGACTCGCAAGCTCGACACAACAGATTGTGTGCACGGGACCCGCAACGCCGACGCCGGCGTGGAATACGTACGGTGGTAACACGGGCGCAATTCCCAATGCGTGCGCCGACGGTTCAAGTGGAACGGTGTTTTCCAACACAACGCCGAGTGTGTCGCTATTTGATCCGAACTACGAACAGACGCGGGTGTGGCGCGCCAATCTGAATTGGAGCGGCCCGATTCTCGACAATCGTTTCGCGATGGGTGTGTCGGGCGTGTACTCGCTCAACCTCAATCAGCAGGATGCGATCGATCGCAATTTTCGCGGTATCACGCGCTTTTCGCTGGACAACGAAGGTGGACGCCCGGTGTTTGCGAATGTCAGTGCGATCGATCCGCTGAGTGGCGTGATCGCGTCGCGTGATACGCGCATCACGACGGATTTGTCACGGGTGTCAGAATCGCGTTCCGACATGCGCTCCGATGCTCGGCAGTTGTTGATCACGCTGCGACCGATAACGGCGAATCCAAAATTGCGGTGGAATCTGTCCTATCAAATGCTCGCGCTGCGCGACAAGTATCGCGGCTTTTCTAGCACCGTCGGCGTCCCATTTGCGTCGCAGTGGGGGCAGAGTTTGCAGCCTGGGCGTCATCAAGTCGGATTTGGAATGAGCGACTTCCCGATTT
>JANXUN010000313.1 GCA_025356185.1 Gemmatimonadaceae bacterium | reverse complement strand
CGTCCACCACCGATCTTTTTGCACAGCGTTTGCGACACGACACCCTTGAGCGATTCGGCGAGCATGATACGAATCTGCTCTTGCCGGTCGGCAGGAAACTGGTCGACGATGCGATTGATGGTGCCGGCTGCCGTCGACGTGTGCAACGTGCCAAACACGAGGTGACCGGTTTCTGCCGTCTCAAGCGCGATGGCAATCGTTTCGAGATCGCGCAGCTCACCGACGAGAATAATGTCGGGATCCTCGCGCAGTGCCGCACGCAACGCACTCTTGAACGACTGGGTATGCGTGCCGACTTGTCGTTGGGTGATCAGGCACTTTTTGCTTTGGTGCACGAACTCGATTGGATCTTCGATCGTGATGATGTGATCTGATCGCGTACGATTCACTAGGTCCACGAGCGCGCATAACGTTGTGGACTTACCCGACCCCGTGGGACCCGTCACCAGCACGAGTCCTTTGGTGAGGTTGCAGAGCGCCTGCACTTCAGGAGTGATCCCCATTTGCTCAACGGTGACCGTGCCGTTCGCGATGGTGCGAATCACCGCAGCCACGCCACGTCGATCACGCAATACGTTGACACGGAAGCGCGACACGTCCGCGATTTCGTAGGCGAAATCGGTATCCCAGTGCTCGTCAAACTCGGCTTTGTTTTTGTCGGGCATGATCGACCACAGCATTCCCGAGATCGTCTCGCTGTCGAGCGCTTCTTCGCCGTCAATGCGCGTGAGATCGCCACCCATGCGCACGATGGGCGGTTCACCCGCGCGCAGGTGCAAATCCGCCGCGCCGACTGCTACTTGCTTAAGAAATAACTTTTCCATCGCGTGGCGCGCTTCTGCTTCGCCCTCAAAAGCGCCGTACGGACGGTCGGCGGCTCGGCGACGCATGTGACGCACGCTGGCCGGTGCGTGAGGGTCGCGCGGACCAACCTTCTCGACCCACCTCCGAATCATCAGCCGCAGCGCAGGCGCGTCCTGCTCTTGCGCAACGAGATAGCGTTGCTCGTTCCACGTGTACAACAACCGGATCGCGTTGCCCTCGGCGATCATCTCGCGATCTTCGGGCGGCGCAACTTCGGCGACGAGCGCCAGCACCTGCTGTCGCGTCAGGATCTGTTGCGTGACCGACTGCACGCCATTTGGCGTGACGCAGCGAATCGGTGCGTCCGCTTCGAGGATGACTTGACTGGCGGCGCCTGATTCCAGACGCTGCAACACACGATCGAGTTGCGGCACGCGATACGGATAACGGTCATGAAAAGGCGTAGGATCGGCCGATCCCCGCGTGACCGCCGTTACAGGCCGGGCACACGTCGCCACTGCTATAGAGACGATAGATCGACCCGAATGGCACAGTCGTGGCCCCCGGGGCACTATTCGTTCGATATGGAGCCCGAAATCACCGCGGAAGCTACCGCCCACGTCCTCCCCTGCTCCAATTGCGGGGCGCCGCTCAAGTTCGCGCCCAAAGTCGGACGACTCACGTGCCCGACGTGTGGGACGGTCAACGACGCGCCTATCGTGAGCTCCCGTGAGCGAGAAGCGGCTCGCGCCGAGCTGGATTATGCGAGTCAATTGCAGGCGCAGTCGGGGAGCAGCGACGAAATCACCGCGCTGATCGTGACGTGTCCGCAGTGCGGCGCCCAAACCCAGCTGCCGGCCCACATCGTCGCGTCGGCGTGTGCGTTTTGTGCGACGCCGTTGATGTCGGTGACGACGCGAAGCGAGCAGCGCATCAAACCGCGCGGCATTGTGCCATTTGTGCTCGAACCTGCACAAGCGCAGGAACTGTTTCGTGCGTGGATTCGCGGCCGATGGTTTGCGCCCAATGCACTCAAGCGCACGGTGAAATCGGTCGATGGCGTACGCGGCGTGTATTTGCCCTGTTGGACGTTTGATGCGCAGACGGTCAGCGATTACTCAGGTGAGCGCGGTATCGATCGTGAAGTTCGTGAAACGCGCATGAGTTCCAACGGACAAAGCGAGACGGTGACGCATACGGAGACGGATTGGTATCCCGCGTCGGGCACTGTGCATGTGGCGTTCGACGACACGTTGATTCCGGCGTCCGAGAGCGTGCCACCGCAGCTTGCTGAAGTGTTGCAGGGGTGGGATATCGCGCACTTGGAGCCGTATACCGACGCGTACGTCGCGGGGTTTACCGTTGAGGCGTATCAAGTCGCGCTTGAGCCAGCGTTTGAGAAAGCGCGTATTGCGTTTGGCGCGGGAATTCAATCAGCAATTGAGCGGGATATTGGTGGCAATCGGCAACGCGTGCACAGTGTTTCGACGCAGTACAATGCGGTCACGTTTAAGCATTTGTTGTTGCCAGCGTGGATCTGTTCGTATCAGTTTGGCGGCACGTCGTGGCGCGTTGTTGTGAACGGGCAGACGGGAAACATTAAGGGAGATCGGCCGTGGTCGAAGTGGAAGATTGGGTTTGCGATCGCAGCAGTGTCTATCGTACTGCTGTGGGTGTGGGTATTGGCGCAGCAGTGAGTCGCGAGTTTGACAAGTTCACAGTTTCGAGGGTTCAGTTGTGTGTTGCCAGTTCTGACCTGCACGAGATGTGAGTTGCTAGGTGGCATCTTGACGTATCAATCTTTGTTGATGTATAGTTCGTCATGAGCACGACAGTTACCAGATCAGTCGGTACGGCGGGCGCGAAAAGACAACGCGCGCGTGCGGTGGCGGTGTTTCACGCGCTGTCGGACGAGACACGTCTCGACATCCTCGACATGCTGCGCGATGGTGAGCGGTGTGTCTGCGAACTGCAAGACGAACTCGAGGCCGCGCAATCGCGAATGTCGTTTCACCTACGCGTGCTGCGCGATGCGGGGCTCGTCACCGATCGGAAAGACGGCCGATGGTCGTACTACACCGTTGTCGCCGAGGCGGTGGCTGAGGCTCACGACTTGGTGGTGTCGCTTCGGCCGTCGGTGATTGCTGGTCGCAGCAGGCTCCCGGTCGTCGGTCGCTGCTGCGGATAACGCACACGGCCACTGCTGCGCACACCGTTTCGTACCCTACTGTCGTTTTTTCGGCGTTCTACACATCAACATTTTTTGATCTGAAAGGAGACCATGTCGACCAGCTTACCCCTCGCTCACACGCCGTTGTCCAATGCGTCGCTGACCGAGATCGTGCAAGAGAAGTACGGCGCCGCCGCGCGCCGAGTACTCGATGGACAAACCCGCGGCTGTTGCGATCCGGCTAGCTCGTGCTGCGGTGGTTCGGCATTCAATGGGAGCGTCGACCCCATCACATCCAACCTCTACGTCAACGGCGAGTCGGAGGAACTACCAAATGCCGCGCTGCTCGCATCGCTCGGCTGCGGCAATCCAACCGCACTCGCCGAGTTGCGCGCGGGAGAAGTGGTACTCGATCTCGGTTCCGGCGGCGGCGTTGATGTACTGCTGTCGGCACGACGAGTTGGCCCGACGGGCAAAGCGTATGGCGTGGACATGACCGATGACATGCTGGCGCTTGCCCGACAGAACGCGGCCGAGGTCAACGTAACCAACGTGGAGTTTCTCAAAGGACAGATCGAGTCGATCCCGCTCCCCGATAATTCGGTGGACGTGATCATTTCGAATTGCGTGATCAACTTGTCGGGTGACAAACGCGCGACATTGCAGGAAGCGTTTCGCGTGCTGAAACCTGGCGGACGGTTTGCGGTCAGCGATGTCGTCGTGCGCGGTGACGTACCGCAGAGTGTGCGTCGCAGTATGGAGCTGTGGGTTGGCTGCGTCGCCGGAGCGCTTGAGGAAGCAGAGTTTCACTCGCTGTTGTTCGAAGCGGGTTTTGTCGATACGTCGATTGAACCCACGCGCGTCTACCGCAGCGCCGATGCGCGCCAGTTTCTCGAGGAAGGTGGACTCGCGACCGACCACAACCTGGACGCGATAGACGGCAAGTTTATGGCGGCGTTTGTCCGCGCGACGAAGCCCCGCGACGCTGTGCCTGCTGTTGGCGACGCGAAGGAAGCCTGCTGCCAACCGGGATGCTGCACGTGAACGAGTTTCGCGTCTTGGTGTTGTGCACCGGAAACTCCGCACGCAGTCAGATTGGCGAAGCGCTGATTGCGACGCGGGGAGCGCACCGCGCGAGCGGAACCGTGGTCGCTCAAAGCGCGGGCACGCACCCCGCCGCACGCGTGAATCCATTTGCGATGGAGGTGCTCGCTGCATACGGCATCGAGTGGGGCTCGGTCGCGCCCAAGGTCGTCGACGCGCTCGCGCAGGAGTCGTTTGACTTGGTGATCACCGTGTGCGACAGCGCGCGCGAAGCGTGTCCAATTTTTCCACGTGCAGCAGCACAGGTGCACTGGGGACTGCCCGATCCCGCAAATCACAGCGAACGCGCGGCCGCGCGCGCGGCGTTCGAATCCACGTATCAGGCGTTGTCGCGGCGCGTAGACGCGCTGCTTGCGCTGCCGCTCACGAGCATGAGTCCGAGTGCGTTACGCGACGCAGCGCGGCACGTTCACGACGACGCTAGTGCTTGAGCCGCTTCAGTTCGGCCTCAGACGCGATAAAGCCAAAGCCCGGCCAGCCGCCTGATTTGATGGATTTTTCGAACGCACGTTTGGCGTTCACGGTGTCGCCGTGAACCAGATACCAGTTGCCGAGGCCAAAGCTTAACGTCGCGACTTGCACATCGGCGGTGTCGGCGGGTGAGAACAGTGTCGTGGGCGTGAGCTGGCCGCGATACAGTTTCAACCGCTGCGCATACGCGTAGCCTGGCGGCGCTTTGAGCGAATCAGGATGACTCGCGAGCATCGCGTCGGCGTCCTTCGCGCGTCCGGCGCGCTGCAGTGACATCCACAGCCAATCAGTCGATCCCGTGAGCTCGCCACCATCGGGTGCACGTGGCTGCGCCTTCGTGAAGTACGTGACCGCTTTCGCAAAATCACCGCGCACAAAATTCAGTACGCCTAAGTGAAACAGGATGCCGTAGTTGGTGCTGTCGAGCGCGTAGCCGTGCGTGAGGTCGGTGTTCGCTTTGTCAAGCGCACGCACCGACAAGTAACGGTGTCCGCGCCAGCGATAGAGCATGGGGTCTTTTGGCGCGATAGCGAGCCCGTTGCTAAACGTCGAAATCGCTTCGCGAAATTGTCGCGCGCCTGATTGGGCGACGCCAAGTGCGATGATGAGCTTCACGTCACGCGGATCGGCGCTGAGCGAGGCGCGGGCGCGGGCGATTGGACCGGTGTCGACTTGCGACCGGTACGGTTTACCCTCGGGCGACGTGTATTGCACCGATTGCGCGAACGCAGCAGTGCTCGCGAAGATGACTAGTTGACAAGCGAGCGCGATGGATCGTGCGGTGTGACGTGTCATGCTCGCTCCGGGTCGAAGTTTCCTTGTCCGATTCCCCGAATTATGCGTCGTCGACCAACTTCCCGT
>JANXUN010000198.1 GCA_025356185.1 Gemmatimonadaceae bacterium | reverse complement strand
CAAAGTCGACGAGGTCGTACCATCGATCGTCGTCGACGCGATGCACGGCGATTCGGTCATCACCGGCGCTGTCGGGATCGCGCAGTCGCGCGACGTGCAGCCCGAGCGCCGCGCACACTTTGACAATCGTCATCGCGTACGTGCCGCCGCCTTGTTCTAGGCGTACGATCGAAGACTTAGACAATCCCGCGGCATCGGCAAGTTCGCGAATACTGCGACCTTGGCGCATGCGCGCGCGACGCAGTCGATCGCCCAATGTCGCTGGCGATAGACTGGCCATGACTCGGCCTGCCTCTTGTTCCTGCTCACGGATTGAAGATCGCGCCATCGTTCGCGCCCCTATCGCATCCCGAACATCCCACCCCCACCACCACCGCCGCCAAACGGCAGACGCGGCATCCCGCCCTTTCCACCACCACCCATCTTTTTCATCATCTTCTGCATTTCGCGGAACTGATCGAGCAACTTGTTGACTTCGTTCACGGATCGGCCGGCGCCCTTCGCGATGCGCAAACGACGCGACCCGTTCAAAATCTCTGGCTTCTTACGTTCGCTTGGCGTCATCGACAACACAATCGCTTCGATGTGCTTCATGCGCTTCGGATCGAGCTTTGCGTCTTTGAGCACTTTGGTGTTCACACCGGGCAACAGCTTGAGCAGGTTTTCCATCGGGCCAAGCTTTTGCATCTGACGCATCGCCGACAAGAAATCTTCGAGATCCATCCCTTCTTTGCGGACTTTCTTCTCAAGTTTTTTTGCTTCGTCGGCGTCAAACGATTCCTGCGCTTTCTCCACGAGCGACACGATGTCGCCCATCTGCAAAATGCGTCCT
Source organism: Gemmatimonadaceae bacterium (assembly GCA_025356185.1). GTDB lineage: Bacteria > Gemmatimonadota > Gemmatimonadetes > Gemmatimonadales > Gemmatimonadaceae > Gemmatimonas. Next base: position 4,693 of record JANXUN010000198.1, on the reverse strand, counting down.
GCCATGCGCTCTGGGTGAAACTCCTCAAGCGCATCGGGCTTTTCACCAACACCGATGTACTTAATGGGCTTCTTGAGCACGCCGTAAATCGACAGCGCGGCGCCACCGCGCGCGTCGCCGTCCAGCTTGGTGAGAATGACGCCCGTGATGTTCAGCGCTTCGTCAAATCCCTGCGCGATCTTCACCGCGTCTTGTCCGGTCATGCCGTCGGCGACGAACAATATTTCGTCGGGTTTGATGGCCGCTTTGAGTCGCTTGAGCTCGTCCATCATGTCGGCGTCGATCTGCAAGCGACCGGCGGTATCGATGATCACGACACGATCTCGATTGCGCACGCCTTGATCGATGCCCGCCTTCGCAATTTTTACCACGTCCTTCGTATCACGGTCGGCGTACACCGGCACATTCAGTGCTTTGCCCAGCGTCTCGAGTTGGTCGATTGCGGCCGGTCGGTATACGTCGGCTGCGACCAGACGCGTGCTACGATTTTCGGCGACCAAGCGTCGTGCCAGCTTTCCCGCCGTGGTCGTTTTACCCGAGCCTTGTAAACCGACCATCATCACGATGGTGGGCGGCACCGTGCTCATCTTCAGCCCTTCACGACGCTCACCCAACATCGACGTGAGCTCATCATGCACAATTTTGACCAGCTGTTGCGCTGGCTGAATTGTTTTGATTTGCAGCACGCCAACGGCTTTCTTTTCAACGCGTTCGATAAACTCGCGCGTGAGCGCAAAGTTCACGTCGGCTTCCAGCAGGACGCGGCGGACCTCACGCAGCCCTTCTTTGATGTCGGATTCCGTAAGAACGCCGCGGCCACGCAGCTTCGCGAAAACGTTTCCGAGCTTGTCTGAGAGTTCGTCGAACATGCTGAGTAGGCTAACGACGCCCCGGGGCAGGAACAACCGAGTAGATTGACGGAGTTCCCCTCCACTCCATTGCCCCGCCCGTGACGTCATCCAATCCGCGCTTCCCGGCCATCGCGATGCCGCGTGGCCAGCGTAAGGAAGAGATCCTTCGCGCCGAATTGCCGCCCAAGCTGCCGTTAATGGCGTTGCGGTCGACGATTGTCTTTCCACTCGGCACGATTGCCGTGCAGATGGGCGCTCCAGAGAACCTCGCGTTGCTGCGCGCGCACGAAGAGTCCGGGCTGGTGGTGGCGTTGGTGGTCGCGTCGGGAGACGGCGACGACGCCGTCGATCCGCACAAATTCGTAGGCCGCGTGGGTGTCGCCGCTCGCGTGCACGAGCGCATCAACCTGCCCGGCGAAACGATCCAGATCACGCTGCAAGGTTTGCGTCGGATCACGATCGACTCGATTGATCAGACCAATCCGTTCGCGATCGCGTCGATTCAAGGCGCCAAAGAAACACCGGCCGACGCGTCGGAGCTCGATGAACTCGTCGCGCGCACGGTGACCGCGGCCGAAACGCTCGCCGATTTGGTCGATCGTATTCCGAGCGAAGTGCCGCAAATTCTCAAGATGAACGTGTCGGATCCGGGTCGCTTTGCTGACTTGGCTGCCACGAACATGAATCTGCGCATCGCTGACAAAGAAGAAGTATTACAACGTCTCGATATCGGGCAGCGCATTCGATTCATTCTGTCGCGACTCGAGCGCGAAGTGGCGCGTGCGCGCGTCATGGAAGACGTCAAGAAGCAAACGGAAATCAAAATCGAACAGCACCAGCGCGAATTTTATTTGCGCCAACAGCTGCGCGCGATTCAATCAGAGTTGGGGGAAGCCGACCCCAACGAAAAGGAAGCGGTGGATTTGCTGCGTCGTGTGGAACTCGCAAATCTGCCCGAGAAAGTTGTGCACGAAGCGCGACGCGAGATCGAACGGTTGCGCATGTTATCGCCGGCGTCGAGCGAGTATCACGTCCTGCGCACGTATCTCGATTGGGTGCTCGCGTTGCCGTGGCACCAGCGCACGGCCGACGATCAAGAGATCACGCTCTCGCGCGTTGAAGAGGCGCTGGGCGACCGCCACTATGGATTGGACGAAGCGAAGGAACGCATCATCGAGTACTTGGCCGTGCGCAAGCTGCGCGGCGGTGACCCGACAGGACCGATCCTCTGTTTCGTTGGACCGCCAGGCACGGGCAAGACATCGCTCGGCGAAGCCATCGCGAAAGCAATTGGTCGCGAGTTCTATCGCATATCGGTGGGCGGCGTGCGCGACGAAGCGGAAATTCGCGGGCATCGGCGCACGTATGTTGGCGCGATGCCAGGATTGTTGTTGCAAGCGCTACGTCGCGTGAATGTGAAGGATCCGGTCATCATGATCGACGAAATCGACAAGATGACCAACGGTGGCAACTCTGGTGATCCCACGGCGGCAATGCTCGAAGTACTCGACCCGTCGCAGAATTCGAGCTTCGTTGATCACTATCTCAATCTGCCGTTCGATCTGTCCAGCGTGTTGTTTATCTGCACTGCGAATAGTCTCTATGATATTCCCGGACCGTTGCGTGATCGCCTCGAAGTGATTCGCATCGCCGGCTACACGATCGAAGAAAAGGTTGAGATCTCGCAGCGGTATTTGATGCCGCGGCTGCTCGAAGATCACGGACTGACGACAGAAGACGTCGTCGTGCCCGAAGCGGTATTGAATTTTATCACAAGCCGATATTCGCGCGAAGCAGGGCTGCGCACATTCGAGCGTTCGCTGGCGTCACTGTTACGCAAGCGGGCACGCGCGAAAGCCGCTGGTGATGAAACGTTGTGGGAGATTACTGCGGCTCGCGTAGAAGAGATTCTTGGTGCGCCGCGCTTCGCCAAGGAAGATGCCGAGCAAGAACCAGAGATCGGTGCAGTCACGGGGCTCGCGTGGACAAGCACCGGTGGCGACTTGTTGACTGTCGAAGCATTGCGCATGCCAGGCTCGGGGAAACTGACAGTCACCGGTCAACTTGGTGGTGTCATGCGCGAGTCCGTCGATGCCGCATTTTCGTTTGTCCGCTCACGCGCCGTGCCACTCGGCATTCCTGATACCGAATTTCGCGAATCGGATTTGCACTTGCACTTTCCAGCAGGCTCCATTCCGAAAGACGGACCGTCGGCGGGAATCGCGGTCACGCTGGCGCTCGCAAGCGCACTCTCGCGGCGCCCAGTGCGTCGCGATCTCGCGCTCACGGGCGAGGTCACGTTGCGCGGAAAAGTGCTTGAGATCGGCGGCGTGAAGGAAAAAGTACTGGCCGCGTATCGCGCGGGTTTGCGCGAAGTGATTTTGCCAAAAGGCAACGAGAAAGATGTTCGCGACGTGCCGAGTGAAGTGCGCGAGAAGATGGCGTTTACGTTCGCGAGCACGATGGACGAAGTGTTTCATCTCGCGTTGTTACCGCTGCTAGGCACGCAGAACGCCGACAGCGTGCCGCGGTCGTCACATGTACTTGCTGACGACGTACAAGATCACACCGACAAGCCCGCCGACTAGCGTTCCATTGATGCGAATGAATTGCAGATCGCGGCCGATCTGCAATTCGATTTTTCGCGACGTCGCGTCGGCGTCCCATGCGGCGACCGTCGAGGCGATGAGTTTGGCGATTTCTTCGCGCGCCTGCTCTACCGCATACGTGACCAGTTCGACCACCCAGCCATTGACCTTTGCGGCCAACTCTGGATCAGTCAGCACTTTTTGTCCGAGCTTGCCAAGCCACTGTTCAACCTTATCGGGTTCCGACTCAACATTCTCGGCGAGTTTGTCCGCGTAGTTCGCGAGGCGAGATTTCACGTCGCCCCACACGCTGCTGGAGAACTCATTCACTGCGGGATGCGAGAGTAGTTCCAGCTTTATTTGCTCAGCCTTCGCAATCACGACGGGGTCTTCTCGCAGTGAATGCACGAAGCGATCGACGGCCTCGTCGTAGCGATGGCGCAGCGGGTGCTCGGAATCAGCGGCAACGGCGAGCAAAGTTTTTTCAACTCCACTGACAATGCGATCGCCAAGCTTATTCTCGAACGAGCCAGGTACCCACCACGGACTCTCGGCCTTGATACGCTCACGAATGACTTCGTCATTGTCTTCGACAAAGCGCGCGGCCAATCGTAATGCGTCGTCGAGCAGCGTTTGATGACGACCGCCGGCCGTGAGCAGTTCGAACAAACGTGCGAGTAACGGCGCGACTTGAAACGTACGCAATCGCGAAACGATTCCAGCGTCGACCACCTGCTGTACGTCCTCATCACGCATCACGTTGGCAGCACCCGACAGTCCACGCGCAACTTGGCGCGCAATGCGTCGACTGTTTTCGGGATGTGCTAACCACGTTGCGGCGCGTTCACCCAACTTCATCGCCGCGAGCTTGCTCGCTACGATCTCGCGCGTGAGAAAATTGCGTTGAACGAAATTGCCAAGTGCCGTGCCGATGCGATCTTTGCGCGCGGGCACGATGGCCGTGTGCGGAATCGGAATGCCAAGGGGGTGGCGAAAGAGTGCTGTCACCGCAAACCAATCCGCGATACCGCCAACCATCGCGGCCTCTGCGAACGCGCGCAGATAGCCAAGCGCTGGATATCGGCTTTCGAGAATGCGCGCGATAACAAAGATGATAGCAACCGCGACCAACATAAGCGTCGCGACGCGTTTCATCTGCGCCAACCGGACGCGTTTGATTTCGTCGTCGGGGGTAATGCGCAGCGCGGCCGGCGTGGTGTCCACCGCGGGCGGTGTGGTCACCGCGGTCATCGA
>JANXUN010000187.1 GCA_025356185.1 Gemmatimonadaceae bacterium | reverse complement strand
AGCGCACCGACGACCTGCTCGTGTACGAGTTGCAATCGCGTATCCAGCAACTGTCGCACAGGTCCACCCGCCGTGTCAAACACGGGTTTTGCAATGATGCCGGTGCCGGCACCGCTGTTCGCCTCCAGCAGCTGAAACTCGCCACCCATCAGCGAGAATCGCATCGTGGTGTTTGAATTGTCGCCACGATATCCCCCCGAGGCTTCAACCGTGGTGGCGCCCAGTCCCGTGTGCGGCACTTCGCCGTTCGGTGTCTGAATGCTGGACGAGAAACGTCCAGAGCCCATCAAGCGCCAACCGAGTCGACCGTTCGCACCTTCAATGCGCGCGACGCCACCAGCTTCGTAGTTATTTGACGCACCGTACGCTTCAATGCTCGTGCGCACGTTGCGCGCTCCAACGACGGCGGTCGGCAATGCTTCCGGGATGACATTGATCACGCCGCCAAGCGCGTCCGATCCGTGCAACACACTTGCGGGACCGCGAATGACTTCCACGCGTTGCGCGAGTCGCGCATCAATCGACGGCGCGTCTTCGTCGCTCCACGAATAATCTTCGAGTCGCATTCCATCTTCGAGTGTCAACACCCGTGCACCGTACAGGCCGCGAATCATTGGCTTCCCGATGTGCGACCCTGTGCTCACCGATCGGACGCCCGGCAAATTCACCAACGAGTGCGACAACGAGATGTTGGCGTCTGTCCGCAGTTCGTCTTGATGCAGCACACCGATCGATCGCGATGACAACCGTGCATCGGTTGGGCCGGCCGACGCGGTCACCGTCACCGGCTCCAGCAGGCGCGCCGATCGTGTGAGCGTGAAATCGCGTGCCGCCGATCCCGCGGCAGAGGCCACGATCGCGACCGGAGAGGTAAAACCGACTTTGCGCGCGGCCATCGTGTAGCGACCGCTTGGAATCCCGGTAAAGCGGTAGCGGCCGTCGGCGTCGGTAATGGTTTCGATGCCGAGTTCTGTGAGCGTCACGCGGACGCCGGCCAGCGGTTTCCCGTCAGCGTCTTTGATGACGCCAGCAATCTCTGCCTGTTGCTGCCGCCCTACGGCGACAGAAGGCGTTGCTGCAAAAAGAGATAGCGCGGTTGTCATGTTACTGACACAAACAAATCCCACCATGCCAAGTCTTCCGCGCGATATTTTCAACGTCAGCGAAGACCACCTCGCGGCGTTCACGCAGGAGCTGCTACGAACGTTTCGACCGTGTTTGGAATTCATGCGTATTGCGGGATTTCAGGTAGGTACGAACAGCGTTTGTAGACTCTGGCCGTATTCAGCTATAACGGTCAAAAATAGCACGCCGCCTCAGGTGGCGGACGCGACATCCACATGGACCCAGACATGCAACGATTCGTTCGATCCGGCGCGACAGTCGCGCTCTCCGTATCCCTTCTCGCGCTGAGCGCGGCGTCGCTGTCAGCGCAGCCGCTCGACTCATCGGTGACTAACGCCTTTCGATGGCGTAATGTTGGTCCCTCCAATTTCATGGGCCGACTCTCCGACGTCGTTGGCATTCCGAGCCCTTCCAAAACCGTCTACATCTCGGCGGCCGGCGGCGGCATCTGGAAGACCACCAACAACGGCATCAGCTGGCGCCCGATCTTCGACGATAAAGACATTATCTCGATGGGCATGCTGGCGATCGCGCCCACGGACACGAACATCATTTGGGCCGGCACAGGTGAGCCCAACTCGCGCAACTCGATCGAGCCCGGCGCCGGCGTCTACAAAAGCACGAACGGCGGTAACTCGTGGACCTTTATGGGGTTACGCGAAACACAACACATCGGGCGCATTCAGATCGACCCCCGCAACGCGAATACGGTCTACGTGGCTGCGCTAGGTCCGGCATGGAAAGCGGGCGGCGACCGTGGCCTGTACAAAACCACCGATGGCGGCGCCACCTGGAAGTTGATCAAGGCCGGCGCGAATGCGAAAACCGGCGCGATCGACGTGCAAATCGATCCGACCAATCCCGACATCCTCTACCTCGCAATGTGGGAGCGGTACCGCACCCCATATTCGCTGATCTCGGGCGGTGTTGGCTCGGGGCTGTTTAAGTCGACCGATGCCGGCGCAACGTGGACCGAAATCAAAGGCAACGGCTATCCGGAAGGCGCGAAGGGACGCATTGGACTGGCGGTCGCACGCAGCAATTCACAGGTCGTGTACGCACTCACCGAAGCGTCGTCGGTGGCGCCAGGCCCAATGACGTATCAGCGCGGGCCGGCGGCAAACGGTTTGTATCGCTCGACCGATGGCGGCAAGACGTGGGCGCAGATGAACAACGTCGACACTCGTCCGTTCTACTATTCGCAAGTTCGCGCCGATCCCAAAAACCCTGATCGCGTCTATTTCTCGTCGACGCAGTTGCAAGTGTCGAACGATGGCGGCAAGACGCTGATGAACGCTGCGCAAAGCGTGCACGTTGACGATCACGGCATTTGGATTGACCCGAACGATACCGATCGCTGGTTCCTAGCAAACGATGGTGGCGTTGCCATCACGTTTGATAAGGGCGGAAACTTTTGGTATCCAATGAGTTTGCCGCTCGGCCAATTCTACGATGCGAGTTTCGACTTCGACACGCCCTACAACATTTGCGCCGGTGCACAGGACAACGGCGCGTGGTGCGGACCGAGCAAGTTGAAAGGCGGCGTGATCAACAACGGAAACTGGCGGACGATTTCTGGCGGCGACGGTTTTTACACGGCGCAGGATCCGAACAATCCGCACATGGTGTGGGGCGAATCGCAGAACGCCGGTGTGCAGCAAACGAATCTCAAAACCGGCGAACGTGGTCGCGTCAACAAGCCGTCATGGAACGAACGCTATCGGCAGTTTGAAGATTCAATCGCCGTCGAACGTGGTGATCCACTCAAGCCGGTAATGAAAGACGCGCAAGCAAAGATTGACGTGTTGCGCGCGCAGCAGAAAAAAGATTCGACGGACATGCAGATTCGCTACAACTGGGAAACGCCGTTCTTTTTGTCGACGCACAATTCGCAAGTGTTTTACTTAGGCGGCAGTCGCGTGCTAAAGTCGGTCAAGGGCGGCGAAGACATGTTGCCCATTTCACCAGACTTGTCGATCAAGACCGATCCGCTGCAGGCGCGTACGATGACCGCGCGCATGGATACCGTCGACAAATTCACTGGTGGTATCACGCTCGACTTGACGGGTGCCGAAGCGTACGGAACGGTTGTCGCCTTACAGGAATCGCCAATCAAGCCCGGCTTGCTGTTGGCCGGCACGGACAACGGCAACCTGTGGATCACACACAACGACGGCGGCACCTGGGATAACCTCACGTCAAAGTTCACGACGCTTGGTGTACCGTGGGACGCGTACGTGGTTCGCGTTGAGCCCAGTCACTTTGATACGCTGTCGTTTTACGTCGCGTTTGAAAATCATCGCTGGAATGATTTCACGCCGTATGTGTTTGCGACCACCGACGGTGGCAAGTCATTTAAGAGCATCGTCAACAATTTGCCGAAGACCAGTCCGGCAGATTTTGTACACGTGATTCGTGAAGATCCGCACAACCGCGATCTGCTGTTTGTTGGGACGTCGCGTTCGGTGTACACGTCGGTCGATCGCGGTACAACGTGGAGCAAGCTCTCAGCAAATCTGCCAACGGTGCCCGTGTACGATTTGCAGATCCATCCGCGTGACCACGAGATGATTGCGGCCACGCACGGTCGCAGTATCTGGGTGGTCGACATCGCCGCGCTCGAACAGATGACACCGAAAGTCGTTGCGCAAGGCACCACACTGTTCAAGCCGAAGACGGCCTTTCAGTGGGGCGAAGGTCCGCAGCTTGGGTTGCCTGGCAATGGTTGGGGGCAGCAGACTATGACGTACGCGAGTCCTGCGTACGGTGCAGACATCGTGTATCGCTTGGCGACGGCGTCATCGGCACCGGTGCGTGTGATGATCACGAACGCCATGGGCGATACGGTCGCGAATCTCACCGGCGCGAGCGCCGTGGGCGTGCAACACGTCAACTGGAATTTCCAGCAGGCGGCATCGCGGCGCGTGGTCGTCGCCGAGCAAACGCCATCGCAAAAGCGCGACAGCATTTTGCTGCGCGTGCGCGCGCCGCAGTTGCTCGATTCGCTCGCCAAGACAGGCTTTGATAGCGCGGCTGTACGCACAGTGCGCGCGCAGGTATCAGCCCTTGTGACTCCTGCGGGCGGCGGCGCAGGATTTGGTCGCGGCGGTGGTGGCGGCGGCGGCGGACGTGGTGGCGGTGGTCAGGCGTGCGAACATCCGACCACACAGTGGGAAACGTTCTGCGCGCGTCCAGCGGAAACACCGGGCGGCGGCGGGCGTGGAGCGGGC
>JANXUN010000306.1 GCA_025356185.1 Gemmatimonadaceae bacterium | reverse complement strand
GAGCGTTGCGGCAACGGCATCGTCTGCGACGACGAGGCCGACCTGTTCGGGGTCATTTCCAAACTGATGGACATTGACTATGACTATGATGATGCGGAGACCATGAGGGTTCTGACCGGCGAGCGCGTGGCTATCGATTTTTCCAACGTACCGGCCGAGTTGCGCGCGGAAGTGCGAATCGCGGCGAAGCAGGCGCGGCGGCAGCAACTGTTCGCCCTCGCCGATCGCGTCGCGGCGTACTCCGACATGGCCGCGGCAAACCTGAGTGAGTGGACGTCGCAGTTTAACTACGACGCGATCATCGCCGCAGCGAGCGAGTCATGACCACACCGCCGGAGCGCACGCCGCCGTGTATCCTCGTCGTTGATGACACCATCGCGAATCTTCGCTTGCTGACTGATCTGCTTGACAATCGCGGCTTCGACGTTCGACCAGTAACCAGTGGCAGAATGGCGCTTGCGATGGCCGAACACTCGCCGCCCGATCTGGTGTTGCTCGACATTTCCATGCCGGAGATGGACGGATTCGAAGTGTGCAAAGCACTGAAGGCGGCCGACTCCACGCGCGATGTACCGGTGATATTCCTGACCGCGCTGACCGAAACGAACGAGAAGGTCCGTGCATTCGAATTCGGTGCAGTTGATTACATCACCAAGCCATTTCAGTTCGAGGAAGTACTGGCGCGAGTGGAAACGCATCTCGCATTACGCCAAGCGCGGCGCGATGTCGTTGAGAGTCTCGACAAACTGCACCAGGCCGAACAACTCCGCGAACAACTGTCACACATGGTAGTGCATGACATGCGCAACGTGCTCATGGTGGCGGCGGGATATCTGAGTTTGATCGAGATGGCCGTGCCGGACACGGGCGAACTCGCCGACGATGTCAAACACGCGCAACGTGCCATGAGCACCGCGACGCGCATGACACAAGATTTGATCGATCTCAGTCGACTCGAGTCCGGCGAAATGCCCATCGTTCGCACCGATACGGACCTCGTCGCGCTGGCACGTGAGGTGACGATGGCGGTTGCCGCGGTCGATGATCGAATGTTGGTGCGCGTGGCGCACGGTGGAGTGCTCTCGGTTTCCTGTGACGTGGAGTTGATGCGGCGTGTCCTGCACAACCTGCTCACCAACGCCGCGAAATACACGCCCGAAGGAAGCACCGTCGACATTGCGTTTGAGCATGAGACGGGCTTTCTTCGCGTCACAATTGATGACGAAGGCCCCGGTGTGCCGGAAGAATTGCGGCAGCGCATCTTCGACAAATTCGTCATCGGGACCGCTACCGCGCGCGCACGATCGCACTCCGCCGGGCTCGGTCTCGCCTTTTGCAAGCTCGCGGTGCAAGCACATGGAGGCGATGTCGGTGTCGAGTCACGTGCGCCTCACGGCAGCCGCTTCTGGTTTACGCTTCCAAGTCCGACTCACTAAGAAAACAGCACCGACGTCGAAAAGTTTTTCTCTTGCGAAGTAAAAACGGCACCGGATTTCCGGTGCCGTTTTTCGTGGGTCAGAAGGTACCAAAGATATCGTCTGTTGGATCGTCTGGACTCAGTGGCGAGAATGGTGACAGGGACATCGCCGTTGCAGGTTGCCGAGAAACAGCAGGGCGTGACGAGGATGTTGTACGGCGGGGTCCCCGGCCCTTCGATGACCGACGGCTGACCGATGTCGACGCCGCTGAGTCCAACGTGAATGCCGCAACGGTATCCTTCAGCGAAGCGGCCTGACTGTTCAGTTCTTCCGCAGCGCTGGCACTTTCTTCAGCGTTCGCCGCCACCGATTGCGTGACCTGATTCAGCTGCTCCAACGCCACGTTGATCTGCGACACACCGCTGGCCTGATGCGTTGCAGCGGTGGCGATCTCTGACATCACTTGTGCCACCCGTCCTACTTGCTCGTTGATGCGACCGAAACTTTGCGATACTTCGGCGTTCAGTGAGACGCCGCGCTCGGCGCTCGCCAAGCCGCGCTCGATCAGCTCGGCGGTCGACTTGGACGCTTCGGCCGAGCGAATGGCCAGCGAACGAACTTCATCGGCAACCACCGCAAATCCACGGCCGGCGTCACCGGCGCGGGCTGCTTCAACGGCCGCATTCAAGGCCAGCAGATTGGTCTGAAACGCGATCTCCTCGATCGACTTCATGATCTTGGCGGTCTCGGAGCTTGACTGCTTTATCTCCGTCACGGCGTCCGTGAGTCGCTGCATGCGGGCCGCGCCTTCGGTTGCGTTGGTTCGCGCGTCCATCGACATCTGCTGTGCTTCGGTAGCACTCGCCGCGCTCTTTTTCGCCATCGACGCAAACTCTTGCACGCTGGCTGACACTTCTTCGAGGCTGGCGGCCTGTTCGCTCGCACCAGAGGCGAGAGACATTCCACCCGCCGTAATTTGCGTGCTGGCCGCGGCCACCTGATCTGACGCCGTCGCCACTTGAGTGATCGTCGTCTCGAGGTTCTGAATGGCGAGATTGATCGAGGCCTGCATCTCCGCGTAATCTCCCTCGTAGCTTCCCGACATCCGTCCCGTGAGGTCCTTGTCGGCCAAGCGCCCGAGCACCGACTTCGCTTCACCGATCGGCGTCGCGACGGCGGCGAGCGTACCGTTCATGCCCTCCACGAGCTGGCGGAAAGCGCCGTGATGGATCGCTGCGTCAGCACGCTTCGCGAGATCACCGTGACCGGCCGCGTCCACCAGCATCTGTGTGTCGCCGATGACCTTGCGAATGGTGTTCTGCGTGGAGCTAAACGCGGCAATCGTTTCCTTGATGTCGCTGATAATCGTATCAACGGCGCGGGAGATATCTCCGATTTCGTCCGTGTCGGTGTTGTTGATCGGCATGGTGGTCGGCTTGACCGTGACGCTCAGGTCGCCGACGGACATGGCGGTCAGGCCGCGACGCGTTCCCGCGATGCAAGAATTTCGCAAGGACTCGGTTCGCTCGGCCAAGATCGCGATGGTTTTGGCGACTCGTCCGGAAATGAGCAAGGACAGCGCCATACCGAGGATCGCCGAGATGATGATCAAGACGATCACGAACAGCTTCGACTGGGCATACAGCGACGAGGCATGCTGGGTCGCCACTAACGCTGCCTTCTCGTTGATATCGCTCACAGCGCTGAGCGCTTTGTCCGCGACCACATAGCTGTCGAGCATGCCGGTGAGCGCGGCGTTGGCCTCGCGCACTTTCTGCGCGCGTGAGAGCAGTCTGATCTTCTCCCATGGCGCCATATACACGTCCCACGCTGCGACAAAACGCGCGTAGGCCGCCTTTTCTTCGGGCTGGTCCGGCAACGCGTCATAGGCCTTCTCACTGGCTTTGAGCGCACTGTCGGCCGAGGCCAGACTTGCCTCGATATCCTTGAAGCCTGCCTCATCGGGCATGGCGATGTGTTGGAATTGCAGAGACTGCACACGCCGAATCGTGGCGGACATCTCACCGAGGTAGTTCACACTGGGCAAGAACGTTAAGGCGATGTTTTCGCCTTCGGCATTCACCGCGCTCATTCGGACCAGCGAGAAACCACCCACCGCGATGGTCAGCGCAAGTGAAATACCCATCATGGTAAGAAGCTTTGCGCGGATCTTCAGATTGTTCAGCCACTGCATGTTGAACGGCTCCGGATAGAAAGAGGGGGGTCGAGATATGATCGGTATCGACCGCTCCCACTCCACCATCCGAAAGTGTTCAGCAATTAGACAACTGCGTCGGCTCTCCACGCGGTAAGCCAAGGCCGCTAAGAAAAAGAGGGCCCGGCGATTGGCGCCGGGCCCCACTCAATCAACGGGCACTTCCGGAGAGTGCGACTACTCTGAGGGAGGATAAACTTTAAAAGTCCCACCAGGAATACCGTCGTAACTGAATAAGACTGACGCGCACGGGTACGACGAACACTTGCCGAAGAATCCCGAAGTGATCTGGATTTTCGAAAGGTCTAGCACCACGCCGTCTGCCGTCAGCGTGCCGATTCCTGTGGTCTTACCATTCTTTTGATTGTACTCCAGCTTCGCGTTCGCGCTGGCAACAATGCCGTTGCCCGACACAAACTGAACCCATCCGTTAGTTGAAGCGTTATTGGCGAAGTACCGGCCCAG
>JANXUN010000173.1 GCA_025356185.1 Gemmatimonadaceae bacterium | reverse complement strand
ATTGTCGTTGGCGTCTTTGGCGTCTTTGGCGTTTGCCAGCGCCTCGTCGACCATCGCCTTGAGGCCCGCATCGGTGATATCTCGTGTGCTGGCGTTGCCGGACTTTTGTCCAAGGCGAACAGTGACCGTGACGTTGCGGTCGAACTGCACGAGGTTGGTGGTGATGGACGAGTTGGCCCATCGCGTACCAGAACGTTCACCGCCGGTGAACTGCACTTCGGCGGTATCGGCTTTCGCCATATCGATCACTTTGTCAGTGATCGCCTTGACCTGTTCGCGTGTGTACATGCGCGGGTTACGCGGGAAACGGGATAAATGCTGACGGGAGACGGGAGAATGGAGACGGGAGCCGAACAGCGAGACGGGAGACCGCAGATCGAAGACTGCAGACCGAAGACTGGAGGCGACCGCCGACCCTAATATGCGCCTGCTCGGTGAGATGCGTGACCGCTACGCCAACCCTCGTCGACGCCGCAGCCACCATTCCCCGGCCAACGCGAGCGCGAAGGGCACGATCCACCACGGTGAGCGCATCGGATGCCATGAGGTGAGCCGGTCGGCTGGGTGGATCAGTTGGCGCATTGTCGCCGGAAGCGAATCGAGATGGTCTTGGCTCAGCGAGCGACCGCCGCGCGACTCGGCCCAAGCGTTCACGATGTCCGGTGCGTCGTCCGCATCGCGCGATACAGATGGTTCGACGACGAACGACTGTCGGGCCGTGTCGGGTCCGAGCGAAGCGACGAGCTCGTACGCACCGGGGATGGCTGGTGCGTGATACGACGCAGAGAGTTGCTGTGAGACTGTGAGCCGCGTGGTCACTGATGCGCCGACGGGCCGAGTTGGAGGAGCTATGCTGCCAGTGGCAACAGAGCTTGTGTCAGCGTCACGACGCAGCGGCCGGATAATTACTTCGGCTGTGCCCGGTGAGCTATTGGCACGCGACGAATCCCGTGGCGTGAGCTGCACGAACATCGGTTCGTCCGGCCGAACGAGTCCTGACTCGAGTCGCAGATCGAGGGCGGATTGATGCGCGCTCGCGGCTTGGTCGACGATATCTCTCCAAGTCGCGTCGAAGGTGGACTGTGCGGAGTCGCGAAAGCGCCACGCGTCGAATGCCCCGCTCACGTACAACTGGCCGATGCCAACGGGCATGCGCCAAATCACGGGGAGTAGATCGCGTGCCGACAGGGATTTGGCGCTATCTCGCACGACGCCGAGTATCTGCGCGGAAGTCGAAAGCTGCTTCGGGACGCCGATCGAAAGCGCCTTGAGCAGCATTGCGTCTCCCGCGACGTTTGAGACGACTGCGTTGGAAGGAACAGGAGGTACAATCGAGGACGCGACCCGACGTGTGGTCATGGTCCATCCACCGATCGCAAGAAGTGCATCGAGCGGACTCGGTGCTGCATGATCGGCGAGCACCAACACGCTTGCCCCGCGCGCGCGCAACAAGTTGCTGACGCCGTCGGCGTCGCGGATCGTGAGTGCATCGGGCGCGCCAATCACGACCGCATCAAAACGTGACGTGTTGGCAAGTTCATCGAGTCCCACCGGTGCGCGACCGGTTGCGCGACTCACGTTCGTAGACGTCACGACGCGACTGGTGACGGCAAAGCGCGGATCACGCGTGAGCGCACGCCGCACGAACGTTGACATCCACGATGGGCGCCGATCAAAGAACAGGATCGACCATCGTACGTCTTGTACGTCGACCATGACGTCGTGGCGTACCGTGTCGTGCGCGCCGACCACAAACGCGCGCAGCTGTAACACGGTAGCTCGCGCGCGCGTTGGCACCATATCCAGTTGCACGCTCCGCACGGTGTCGTGCGAGACGGCGAATTGTGTGCGCGCTACGATAGCTGCGTCGTGCAGCAGCTCGACTTGCACGCGCACCGGCGTGCCTTTCGTTGTCGAGTCAGGTAACGATGCAGATGGTGTCGATGCGTTGCGCGTTGCCCGAGGTATGGACACGATGATTCGTGCTGAGACGGGTACGCGCGCGTTACTCATCGCGCGCGTCGGCGCCATGATGCGCTGCATGCGCACGGATGGTTCGCGTTCCGACGCGCTAAGCACCAGTACTGGTGACGCGATGGCTGCGGACTGCGCCGGGAGCTGTGCGCCGACGAGCACCGTGCCTGCGGCCGCCGACAGCGGTGCGCGCACGACGGTGAAAGATGATTGGAGTGCGCGTGTTGCGTCCACCAGCAGCACGCTATCGCGCGAGTCGTTCGCGCTCACCACCGATATAATCGGACGCATGCTGCGCATCGACGCGATCGTCGGGTCGATCACGGCCGCGATCACAATGGCAAGTGCAACGACGCGCAGCGCGATGCGCCAGAGGCCGGCGTTCACCGACGCGATGCGGGAGCGGATAACAACGATTGCAGCGTGCGAAGTGGCATCGGTTGCGCGGCGTGCGCTGCCGGCCGAAGCGCGTGTTGCATCATGCTGGACAGTTGCACCGTGGCAGAATCCAAATGCGCGATGCGCAGTGAGCTCGACACGGGGGCCGCCGCCGCCGCCGTCAGCTGCGTCGCGACAAATTGCGCCTCACGTTCGGATGGCGCGACCTGTAACATGCGCTGCGCCAACAGCGTGAACGTCGACGTATTCACCGGCGCGATGTTAGACGTCGCCGCGACGGGTGCGCGCGCAGACATCACATCGTCAAGAATCGCGCGGAGCGCCATCACGCGCGCATTCTGTTCACCTTCGCCAACGGGCAGCGTGCCCCGTGCGATGCTGTCAAGTTTTCCCGTTTGGCGACGCGTGAGATCGAGCTGTTCGCGCTGCGACAGTGCGCGCATGAGAAAGCGTGACCGCGCAAACGCTTCTTGCAACTGCTTGAGCGCGGCCTTCTCGCGCGTGAGTGCGGCGTCGAGATCGGCCGTGGTGAGCGATACGGACGCGCGACTCATATTGCGGACGGCCGACAGCAACGAGATCCGCCCCCGATTTGCCATGCGCCCGGCGGCGAGATCGCCCTCTGCCTCGGCTTCAGTCGTTTCATTCAGATCGGTCATCGACTGTTCACCCGACACGGCCTCTTCAAACTCGCCGCCCATCATGAACACAAACTCCGCGCGCACGCGGCGTTGTTCGACGGCAAGCTGTGCGGCGTCGTCGGCGACATTCGCGGACGGTGTCGCAGCGCGCTTCGCAATCAAGCGTTCGGTTTTGAGAATCACCATCTGCTGGCTCAACGCGTAGCGATCCTCGTCGGGATCGACAGCAAATCCGCTTGCCGCAATGCCGCCCGGCGCAACGAGTTCTGCGATATACGAATCGGATTCGACGGGCGCGGAGCCTGGTCGCGAGTCCGTTGCGATGGCACGATACACAACCAGATCGCCCGCTTCGGTGAGCAACGGTTCGAGGGCGAGCTGAGCGCGAGCGGTCCACTGCGCAGCATTCGCGCGCGTGATCGTGACGGGAATCTCGCCTTCGGTAAACGTGAACCGTTCACCGGCGCCAGCGACTTTCGTGTAGCGCAACGTGAGTGCCGTGAGCGCCAGATCGTCATCGGCTTCGATACCGACATTGATGGTGTGCTTGGCGTCGGGATAGCGCATGTCACGCGCAGGCTGCGCAATGCGCACACGCGGTGACTCATCGCTGTGTACGGACAGCCCGAGCAGCTGCCGTGTGCCCGCGTGCGCCGCGCTATTTGCAGCGACGCGCATGCGCGGCTCTAATGCCACAAAGCCATCGCGCGTGGCGGAGAGCGAAAACTCGAACGTGCCGCTGGCTGACGGTGCGATGGTGCGCGTCGAATCGTGCG
>JANXUN010000121.1 GCA_025356185.1 Gemmatimonadaceae bacterium | reverse complement strand
GGATAGGAACTGCTACAGCAAAAGGCAACTGACTGACACGGATGACACGGAAACGGCACGGATGAACACGGATACAACAAAAGCTTTTTTGTATCCGTTCGTATCCGTCAAATCCGTTCGAATCCGTGGTAGTCAGTATCGGAGCCCGCCCAGCCACGGAGCCTGCGGGCGCTCCGCGGCATTGACGCGAGCCAAACAAGCGGTAGAGTAGGGGACAGACCGTACCCGTCGTCCCTCCTCTCGCGCCTCTATGTCGACTCCACTCTCGCGCCGCGACTTTGTCGCCAGCTCCTCCACGCTCGCCATGGGGGCCATGATCGTCCCACGACATGTGCTCGGCGGCGTCGGCTATCGCGCCCCTAGCAGCAAGCTCAACATCGCGATGTGCGGCATCGGCGGCATGGGCATGAGCAACATGTCGCAGGTGCTGTCGGAAAACATCGTCGCCATTTGCGACGTCGATTTTCCGTACGTCGAGCGCTCACTGAACGGGCGCCTCAAACCAGCGCGCGGTGAGGTTACTGCGCAAAACGTGCAGCTCGGCGAAGCGTACACGAAAGCCGCCAAGTACGACGACTTCCGCAAAATGCTTGAGCAGCAGAAAGACATCGACGCCGTGATGATCGCGACACCCGATCACATGCACGCAACCATCGCGCTTGCGGCGATGTCGCTTGGCAAAAGTGTGTATGTGCAAAAGCCACTCGCATACTCGGTGCATGAAGTGCGTCTGCTGCAGAAAGCGGCGCTCGCGCACCCGAAGCTCGCCACGCAAATGGGCAATCAGGGACACTCAGGCGAGGGCTCACATCGTCTTACCGAAATTGCGAACTCCGGCGTGCTCGGAAAAATTCACGAAGTGCACGTGTGGACCGATCGGCCGGTGCGCTATTGGGCGCAAGGTATTCCTCGTCCGCGCGCCGCGAACGCTGCCGCACCAACCGCGCCACCAAACACACGCCCGCAGTGGAACATGGGCACCGTCGATAACGCCGTGCGCGCGATGATGGCATCACAAGATCTCACACCGCCGCCAGGAATGAACTGGGATCTGTTCTTGGGCGCGGCACCGGAGATTCCGTATCATCCGGCGTATCATCCGTTCGCATGGCGTGGTTGGATTGATTTCGGTGTCGGCGCCATCGGTGACATGGGCGCACACCTGATCGATCAGCCCTTCACGTCACTGGGTCTCACGTATCCAACAAGCATCACGGCTTCATCGAGTCCGTGGGGCGGCGGTGAAAAAACGCCTGCGACATATCCGATGGCGACGACAGTGCAGTACGACTATCCCGCCGTCGGAAAGCGCGGCCCCGTCAAGATGTTTTGGTATGACGGTGGACTCATGCCGCCGCGTCCCGAGATGTTGCCCGACGATCAACCGATGGCCAACCCTGGCAGCGACGGCGGCGGCGGTGTGTTCATTGGTGAGAAGGGCATCATGTTCTACGAGACGTACGGCAACAAGCCGCGCATTTATCCCGAAGACGTCGCCAAGAAAGCAGAGCAGGTGCCGATCACGCTGCCACGCGTGACCACGTCGCACGAAATGAATTTTGTCGGTGCCGCAAAGGGGGAAGTGGCCGCGAGTTCACCGTTCTCGCAGGCAGCGCCGCTTACCGAAACGATGTTGCTTGGTATCGCCGCGCTGCGCTCCGGACAAGGCAAGCGCA
Source organism: Gemmatimonadaceae bacterium (assembly GCA_025356185.1). GTDB lineage: Bacteria > Gemmatimonadota > Gemmatimonadetes > Gemmatimonadales > Gemmatimonadaceae > Gemmatimonas. The sequence continues at coordinate 12,534 of JANXUN010000121.1, read as the reverse complement.
TTCGTTATGACGGTGCCAACATGAACATCACCAACGCACCCGATGCGAATCAGTTTCTCACCCGGCAGTTTCGCAAAGGGTGGGAGTTGTAACGCGCCTATCGTTGTTCAAGTTTTCGAACGCGCGCCTCGAGAGCATCGAGGCGCGCGTTTGCGTTGGGGGGCGGCGTGGTGGCGATCGGCGCGCGCGCGACGGCGACGCGTGACGCAACGGCATCTGTCACCGGCGATGTGTCGCGCACGTTCTGCTCGATGCCAAACAGCAAGCGGCCGATGGGTCCCATCCACACGCGCTCCATAAATCGATCATCGCCATTGCGCGCCAACGGATTGCGCAACAACAACGCCATTCCCAATCCGAAGCCAATCAACGCACCGAAGATGAGCAGCACGCCAAGCAGAGGCGTATGATGACCGCTTATGGTGGTTGTCCGCATCGACAATCCCCCCACAAAGCACGCGACAGCACCAACTAACAATCCAATCGCGTTACGTCGTGTACGCGTGCGTTCGGCCACGACCGTCGCATTCGCGCGCAGCTGCTGACGACGCGCTTCGCGTTCTGCCAAGACGGCCGCAAGGCCGCGATAGAGATCGGCACCGGTAAATCCATCGTCGCGAATGCGTCGAACTTCGGAGCGTGTTTGCAGCACGCGTCCGGTAACGACGGCAAGCAGTACGACACATGGCAGCAGCGCGTCGAGCCCCGATGTCTTTTGCACCAGGACGTTGAACGCCGTAATGCTCATGATCAGCGTGAAGATCATTACGAGCATGAGCGTGCTCAGCTCACTCGCCAGCAAGCGGATCGCCAACGGGACTTCCGGCGCCGCCGCTTGTGCCGCATCCAACGCTTCAATCAGGGCGGCCGCATCGGCAAATCGTTCGTCGCGCTCTTTCGCCAACGACCGATCAATCGCGGCGCCAAGTGCGGGCGGCAAATCGCCGCGCACCGTTGACATTGGTGGAAGCACTTCGGTGAGCTGCCGCACGAGAATGCGTGCAGCGCTCTCACCGCCAAACGCGACGGCGCCGGTCACGGCAAAATGCGCGACTAGTCCCAACGAGTACAAGTCACTGCGGCCATCGATCGACTCACCGGTCGCTTGCTCTGGACTCATGTACTCAGGCGTTCCCACCACTTCGCCAACGCGCGTCATCCCCGCTTGCGCCGTCGGAGCAGCACTGATCGACCGGGCAACGCCAAAATCCATGAGCAACGCACGTCCTGTTGCACGCTCCAGCATGATGTTGTCCGGCTTGATGTCGCGATGCACGACACCACGGCCGTGCGCATACGCCAGCGCGTAGGCGACATCGAGCAGCAAGCGCACGGTTTCACGTGACGACATCGGTCCCAACCGACGCACGCGATCCGAGACGCTCTCGCCTTCAACGAACCCCATGACAAACGCCAGCGTGTGCCCGTGCTCTTCGACGGCGTAGACCGGAACGATATTCGGATGCGAAAAACTCGCGGCCATGCGCACCTCGCGCAAAAACCGCTCGCGCAGCATCGGATCGTCGGCAAACTCTGACGGCAATTCTTTGATGGCGACCAATCGATCCAGCTGCACGTCGCGCGCCAAGTACACGGCACCCATGCCGCCCCGTCCGAGCAATCGCTCGACGCGATAGCGATCCGAAAAGCGACCGTCGAAACCTTGAGTTGACGCGACTGAGTTCATGCCGCGTATCTTACGAGCTCGCGCCCGACTCAGCGAGCGCGTACATCACATCGTCCGCATTCACGTGATTCCTGCCAATCTCCCCGCGTCGCGCATTGTCGCGCCCGACGGCGCGCGAGCCACCATCATGCACGACGGCGGGCATGTCGTGTCGTGGACTCCCGGGGGCGAATCAGACAATCGCTTGTATGTAAGTGAGCGCAGCGGGTATGGGCCCGGTCAGGCAGTTCGAGGCGGCATACCCGTCATTTTTCCGCAGTTCGGACCGTTCGGACCACTCAAACAACACGGGTTTGCGCGGAACTGCAGATTTTCGCCAGCGCATGGACACGATGCGCTGCCCAACATGGCTCGCCTTCGCCTCACCGACGATGAGCACACGCGCGCACTGTGGCCGCACCGTTTCGAAGTGAGCATCAACGTGTTGGTACTGCGAAATGAGCTACGCATCGGTATGGTCGTCATCAACGTCGGTGACGCGCCGTTCTCGTTTACGGCAGCACTCCATACGTACTTCGCCATGCAGTCTGCATTTGAGTCGCATGTTGACGGACTCAGCGGCCTTCGGTATCGCGACGCACTGCGGGATGGTGAAATCATGACGGAGCGAAGCACGTCGCTCGCCATCACGGGTCCGCTCGATCGCATTTACTACGACGCACCAAACCTCCTGCGCATTCGCGACGGCAATCGCGGCTTCAGTCTTGAGCACACACACTTCCCGGACGCCGTTGTCTGGAATCCGGGAAGTGAAGGCACTGCGTCAAAAGGTGACTTTGTACCCGGCGATGAACATCGCATGCTGTGCGTTGAAGCCGGACGAATTCAGCACCCGCACACGCTGCACCCCGGTGAAGCGTGGAACGCAGCGCAACTCATCCGCGCGGAGTAGCCACCACCGGCTTGCGCGGAAACAATCCTGGCCGATTCGCCGCGTGCAGCACGAACGACGCGATGACGGCCGAGTTGAGCTTCATGTCGTCGGCCTGCACGCGCTCGTACGTGTCCATGTTGGAGTGGTGCGTCCGTGTGCCGTATTCGATTTCGTCTTGAATGAATTGAAAGCCTGGCAGCCCTACGGCATCAAATGACAGGTGATCAGTGCCGCCCGTGTTCGACAGCGTCACCGTTTTCACGCCCTTGTCTTCAAACGGTTTCATCCACGCAGTGAAAATGGGCGCCGCGGCCGCGTTGCCTTGCTCGAACACACCGCGAATGGCGCCCGTGCCGTTGTCGAGGTTGAAATATGCCGAAAACTTGGACGCGTCGGCTTTGAGCGAGTCCTTCGTGCCAAAGTGATCCTTCACAAATGCGCGTGAGCCGATGATGCCTTGCTCTTCACCAGTCCACAACGCGATGCGAATCGTGCGCTTGGGCTTGAGACCAGTCGCTTGGAGAATGCGCACGGCTTCCATCATCACGGCCGAACCCGCCGCGTTGTCTGTGGCACCAGTGCCAGCATGCCACGAATCAAAGTGCGCGCCAAGCATCACCACTTCGTTCTTGAGCATCGGGTCTGTACCCGGTATTTCCGCGATGATGTTGAACGAATTGAGATCGGCATCGTAGAATGTGTTTTTGATCTCCAGCTCGATCGACACCGGAATATTCTTTTCCAACACGCGCAAAATGCGCCCGTAATGTTCAATCGCGACCGTCACCACCGGCGTCGTTGCCGGATGCAGTGGATCGCGCGACGCACCATTGGGTGTGAACACCGTACCATCATCGCCGCGCCCTGGCTCCAAAATCGCACCGACTTGTTCGTCGGCGATAAACGACTGACGACGCACAGCAACCGCTTGCTGCCTTTGCAACTGCGCCTGCGCAGTACTGTCGGCTGCGGTGCGCGGACCGGACTGGCGCGGCGCCACGGCCGTTGGTGTCGGCATTGGCGCGGCCGCCAGCTTTGCGAGGTCGTCATCGCTGCGACGCTTCGCCAAAACTTCGTAGTGCGGATCCACCGCGCGCATTGGCGCAAACATCACCACTTTGCCGGCAAGCTTTCCCTTGTACTGCGCAAAGTCGGCTTCATTTTCAATTTTTACGTACACGATGTCGCCTTTCAGTACGCCCTTGGTACCGGGCGTCCACGCTTGCGGATAGCCAATCACGGAAAACGCGACGGGCGCGGTGACCTGTGCGTAAAACTTGTCGTTCGTCCATCCGCGACCAAACGGAAACATCTCTAAGTGCGGATTGTTGAGTCCCCATCCTTTCAACTGCGAAATCGTGTAGTCAGCTGCGCGGCGTGTGACGGGCGAACCCGTTAATCGCGGGCCATGCACATCGGTGAGATACGACATCAGCGTCATCACCTGCGATCGATTAAACGCTTCGTCGCGTATCTTTGACACCGCGGCCGCATCGACTGGTTCACCCTGAGCACGCAGTGCAAGCGGAGCCGCCGTGCAGAGCAACGCAACTAATGACAGGTGACGGGCCGAACGTCGTGCGACTATTGCAAACGATATCATAACAACTCCTAGTGAGATGATGCTCCGCTGCGGCGTTGCGCGAGCACGTTCCGAACGTCGTCTAATGTCACCCCTGCGCCGCGCGCCGCTACGAGCAGATGATACACCAAGTCCGCTGCTTCTGCTGCCACGTTCGCGAGGTCACCGTCGATGCACGCCATGGACAGCTCTACCGCTTCTTCGCCAAGCTTTTTCAGTCGCAGATTGCGATCCGCAAGCAGCCGAGCCGTATAGCTCGTCGACCGCACGCCCGTTGCATCGTCTGTTTCTGTCGTTCGCGCCCGCGCATCAATCGTTTGGGCCAGTACACTGAGCGCGTCGGCGCCGATCCCGGTATCGCCAAAGCACGATACGGTATCTCGGTGGCACGCGGGGCCGGCAGGGACCACACGCGCTAACACCGCGTCGCCGTCGCAATCGGCCGTGAGCGAGACGACGCGCTGCACGTTGCCGCTCGTCGCACCCTTGTGCCACAGTCCCCGTGTGCGCGACGTGTAATGCATCTCCCCCGATGCAAGCGTCTTTTCGAGCGCAACGCGATCAGCGTGCGCGATCATGAGCACGACACCCGTCACCGCATCCTGCGCGACCACGGTGACCACTCCGTTGCTCTTTGTAAAGTTGAGCGCGTCAAGGTCGAAGGCGATAGGTGTGTCACTCATGGCAGTCTCTCCGAATCACGTTCGCCAAGTATCGCGCGCACCGCGTCAGCTACGCCCGCATTCGTGGCAATCACATCGCCACCAAACGCCGTGTCTCGTCCTTTCCACGACGTAAAGACCCCACCCGCTTCGGTGACCAGCGGATACATCGCCGCCGCATCCCAGGGATTCACGATGTCATCCACCATTACCTCCGCACGGCCGGTTGCCACCAAGAGGTAACCGTAGCAATCACCCCATGTGCGCACCACGTCAGCGCGTGACGTCAACGAGCGCCACGGTACCGCGCGATGCGGCCGTTCTAGAAAACGATCGTCAGTCGTAAGCACCGTCGCACGCGCAAGTGCATCGACGCGCGACACGTGTGCGCGTGAACCGTTCCACCAACATCCTTCACCTGGCGCCGCGGCGATCCATTCGTTCACCGCCGGATAGCACGCCGCACCCGCAAGCACTGTATCCCCTTCACAACAGGCGATCAGCGTTCCCCACAACGGCACACCGCGCACAAACGCCTTCGTCCCATCGATCGGATCCAGAATCCATCGACGACGCGCGTTCGGATTGCTCTCACCAAACTCCTCGCCCAGCACGCCGTCGTCGGGAAATCGCGCGGCCAACCATTCACGAGCAATACGCTCAGCTTCGCGATCCGCAATCGTCACTGGCGACCCATCGCCTTTAATCTCGACGGCAGCGTTTCCGCCGTACCACTGCATCGCGGTACGCGCGGCGATCTGCGCGAGTTCAGCCGCGGCTTGCAACAACGTCGACGTATTCACCAACGCGTTCGCGGAGGTACTCATGCGGCCGCCCGTGCGTCACTCGTAACACCGCGCACCACAATTCCAGACGTACGCATCGCTGCTTTCAGCGCGCCAACCGTCGTCACGCCGTCATGCAAAATCCCTGCGACGAGCACCGCGTCCGCGTGACCATCGACAATCGCATCGACCAAGTGCGACGCCTGTCCCGCACCCCCACTCGCAATCACGGGCACATGTACCGCATCCGCGACCGCCCGCGTGAGCGGCACGTCATAACCCGTGCGCGCGCCGTCTTGCGCGATCGACGTCAACAAAATCTCACCAGCACCGCGCGCAACGCACTCCTGCGCCCAACTGACCGCATCTAACGGCGTCGCTTCGCGTCCACCCTTCACCCACACGCGCCACACACCGCTGTTATCGCGTTTCGCGTCGATACTCGCCACCACGCACTGCGCACCAAATCGTTCGGCCGCTTCCGTCAACATCTCGGGGCGAAATACCGCTGCGGAATTCACCGCCACCTTGTCGGCACCCGCGCGCAACGCGCGAGCGACATCGTCGGCTGTGCGAATGCCGCCACCAATCGTGAGTGGAATGAACAACCGTTCAGCCGTGCGCTGCGCGACATCAAGCAGCGTGGCACGCGCTTCGGCGCTCGCGGAAATATCCAGAAAGGTGATTTCGTCGGCGCCCTCACGCTCGTAACGCTCCGAGAGCACGACCGGATCGCCAACGTCGCGCAACCCTTCAAACTGCACACCCTTCACGACGCGACCACCGTTTACATCAAGGCACACAATCACGCGACGCGTCAACATGCGTTATTCCGCCGCGACGGTGAGCGCGATTGATCCTTTGGTGCTAAACACGCTACCCGTCGCGTGCATCGCGTCGCGCAGCGCAAGCCCCAACGCCTTCACCGCGGCTTCGATAACGTGGTGTTTGTCACGACCACGCAACACACGCACATGCAGCGTTACGCGCGCATTATCGGCGAACGAGCGAAAGAAGTGATCGTAAAACGACGACGGCAGCGGACCCCGGTAATACGGTCGACCGCCGATGTCGATCACGACCTGGACCAACGCATCATCCATCGGAATCGTACGATCGCCGTACCGCGCGCAATCCGCAGGCACAAACGCGGCAACCGCCTGTCCAAGCGCAATCGCCACATCTTCAATGAGATGATGCGCCAAATCGCCCGTCGCCTGCACGTCCAAATCAACGCCGGCGTATCGCGCGAACGCCACGAGCATATGATCGAGAAACGGAGCGCCGGTGGACACGCGCGCGACGCCACTTCCCACCGTGATCGCAATGCGAATTTGCGTCTCCTTCGAATTTCGCGTCACCACAGTCATTCGCCAAACTCCTCGGCAGTGCGGCGCGCGTCGATCGCGCCCGTGTAAAGCGCCATCCCGATCACCGCACCAGCTACGCCGCGATGCTCGAGTGCGCGAATGTCATCGCTTGAGCTCACGCCGCCAGAGGCGAACACTGGCCACGCGCTCGCGTCGGCCACGTCTTCCATCAGCGGCAAATCCGTACCTTCCATGAGTCCTTCTTTGTGCACCGCCGTGACCAGCAGGCCGCCCAACGGAAGTCCACGCAACGATTCTGCAAAATCAATCACATCGAGTGTCGATGTTTCGCTCCATCCGCGCGTAACCACGCGTCGATCACGTACGTCCGCAGCGATAATGAGGCGGCCCGGAAACTTTGCGGCCATGTCAACACGCCAATCTTCATCTTCAACCGCGCGCGTCCCGATCACCACCCAAGTGGCGCCGTCATCGATGAGTCGTTCAATCTGCGATTCGTGACGCACGCCACCGCCGACTTGCACAGGAACCGTTGCTTCGCGCAACAGTTCACGAATGACATCGGTGTTCTGTCCACGACTCGTGGCGGCATCGAGATCGACGACATGCAGTCGAGAAAAACCGATGCGGCTCCACTCGCGCGCGATGCCGCGTGGATCGTCCAAGCGCACGCGTTCATCGTCATAGTCGCCTCCTACCAATTGCACGCAGTAACCGCCGCGCAAATCAACTGCCGGTACGACGATCATTCACGCCCCCATGGTCTAAGTCCCGCGTCACGTGCGGTCACTGACGCTGCTAAAAATGCGCGCACCACGCGCACACCGCTCGCCGACGATTTCTCCGGGTGAAATTGCATCCCCACTAACATGTTGCGCCGAATCGCCGCCGGAAATCGATCGCCGTCATGCTCGCTCCACGCAGTGACAAAAGCTGCATCTGACGCCACGGGTCGACACACGTAGCTGTTAGCAAAGTAGGCGATCTCGAGCGCCGATTCCCGCAGCATCGCGTCAGACACCTCATCGAGCGAATTCCATCCAATCTGCGGAACGCGCGCGCTGGAAAGTTGCGTGACGCGACCCGAAAACAGGCCGAGTCCAGCACCTGGCCCTTCATCGCTGCCGTCAAACAACAGCTGCATCCCAAGACAAATGCCTAAGCATGGCAGCCCGTTCCGGACGGCATCAGCAACGGCGGCACTCGCTGGTGCGAGTCGAGTCGCCGCCGGCGCAAACGCGCCAACGCCCGGTAACACCAATGCGTCAACGTCGCTGATCGCGTCGCGCGCATCGGTCGCCACACGAATCTCGGTGAAATCCGTCTCTAGCACTTTCACGAGCGAATGCAAGTTTCCCGCCCCGTAGTCAAACACGCCAACGCGCAACCGCGTGCTCATCGCGCACACTCGTCGAGCGACGCGTCCAGCGCGTCGAGAAAACGTTGCATCAATCGCCATGGTCCCGCGGTTACGCGCAACGCATCACCAATGTGCGGCAACTCTGGAAACGGTCGCGCGGCGACGCCCCGCGTTCTCAGCGCCGCTCCAACTCGCACAGACTCTGCGATCGGCACGCATAAGAAATTGGCGGCCGATGGAAGCGGTGACAGCCCCATCGCGCGCAATGCGTCACCCAGCCGTTCGCGCATATCAATCGCTAAGGCGACGTGTTCGTCAACCCACGCACGATCAGCTGTGACCGCAGCCAATGCTGCCTGCTCGGCGAGCGCACTCAGCTTGTACGGACCACGAGACTTTTCGACCTCACGCACAAGCGCGGGATCACCGATCGCATAACCAACGCGAAGCCCAGCCATTCCGAACGCTTTTGATAGCGTGCGTACCACTAACACATTACGCGCGCGTTGGGTCAATTCCACCGACGACACACCCGCAAACTCGGCGTACGCTTCGTCGATAATCACCATGCCGCGCGCATCGCGCACCGCGCGCTCAATCGTCGCACGCGCGGTGAGCGCGCCGGTCGGATTGTTTGGTGAGCACAGATACACGATGTCCGCGTTGGTCGCCAACATCGCGTGAATGTCCGGTTGCGGCATGGGCGTCGCTGACAACTCGCGCGCGCTCTGCCATCGCAACGCATTCATCTGCGCGAAGATCGGAATCATCGCGAACGACGGTTCCGGACTCACCACCAAATCACCCGGATTTCCAAACGCGCGCATCGCCGAATCGAGGATGTCGTCGGACCCGCATCCGGTCACGAGCATATCATCGGGAACGCCGACGTACGCGGCCAACGCGCGCTTTAACTCGGCTGCATACAACGAGGGATAACGAGAGACCGACGCGGTTGCTGCGTCGTGCAAAGAACGCAACGCCGATGGCGGTACGCCCCACAGATTGGTGTTGTCGGTGAGGTCGATTTCGATCGGCGTGCGTTTGGGATCGTACAGCGGCACATCGTTGTATGCGGCACGCGCGAATGCGAGCCGATCATCTGTCGCGCCAGCGGTCCCGTTACTCATGGCGCCCCTCCATTCGCGACCGTCGCAATGTTTGCCGCAGTCATCGCGGCACCCGTGGACCACGCACGCGCTGCCGCCGCATGTGCCGACAGCCCTTCGGCGTCGGCAAACACACCGACATCGCTCGCCATCGCGGCCGCCGCATCACGTGTCACCGTTTGGGTCGTGGTCCACCGGAAAAAGTCCAGCGTTGACAACCCTGAGTAGCACCGCGCCGAACCCGCGGTCGGCAACACATGATTCGCGCCCGTCATGTAATCACCAAAGGCGACCGAGCTGCTTTCGCCAACAAACACTGTGCCGGCATTGCGAAGCGCGGTAAGCGTGAGATCGCGCACGTCGTCGCGAACAACCAACAACAAATGTTCGGCGCACCAATCATTCGCGAACGCAACGCCGCGTGCCAACGATTCCATCGTCACGATCGCGCCACGTGAACGCAGCGCCGCACGCACCACGTCCGCGCGCGGTGTCGCACGCACGATGTCAATCAGCGCGCGCTCAATGCCAGCCGCGCAGGCCGTAGCCCCATCGCCGCACACCACCGCGATCACCGCGGCATCGGGATCATGCTCTGCTTGCGCAACCAGCTCGCGCGCGATGCACGCAACATTCGCGCTACTGTCGGCAAGCACCAGCAACTCACTGGGCCCCGCCGGCGCATCGATGCTCACCTCGCGCATCACCTGCAGCTTGGCCTCTGCGACATACGCATTGCCGGGCCCCACAATGCGATCGACGCGCGGCACGCTTTCCGTGCCATACGCCATCGCTGCGACGGCCCCAGCGCCGCCAATTGCAAACACGCGATCGACCTTCGCGATCGCCGCTGCGGCAAGCACCACCGCAGACGGTAGTCCATCGGCACCCGGTGGCGAACACACAATCACTTCGCCGACACCTGCAACGCGCGCGGGGATCGCGCCCATCAGGAGCGAGCTTGGGTACGCCGCCCGACCACCCGGTGCATACACACCAACGCGGTGCAGCGCATCGGGTCGACGCGTAATCTCGACGCCTGGCTCAGAGGCCACACGCATGAGCGTCGGTCGAAATCCCTCATGCACGGTTGCAATGTTTCGCGCGGCGCGCGTGAGCGCGTTGCGCAACGGGGGGTCCAGTGTGTCGAGCGCTGCCGTCCATTGCGCACGCGGGACTTCAAGCGTCGTCAACGACGCACCATCAAATTCACGCGCCATCGCGCGCAACGCGTCGTCGCCATCGCCACGCACGCGTGCAATAATGGACGCCGTGCGCGCGCCCAGTGACGCATCGATGGTGGAAGAGCGATCGCACACCGCCCGCCGCGTCGCAGCATCAAGTACGTCAAACGCCCCGCGCGCGCGCAGCTCTACAGCGAATGTCTCCTCGCGAGAGATTCCCGGCGCGAAGGCATTCATGGAACCAGTCGCTCGATGCGCGTCACCAAAATCCCCTCGCCACCCAATGCACGCAGCTGTGCAATCGTGCGATACACCGCATCGGCACGCACCACCGCGTGCACCGCGACAAATGCGCCACCGTTTGCGAGTTCGATCACCGTTGGCCCGTTCAACCCCGGCAGCACTGAGCGCACCGCATCGAGAGCAGCACGTGGCACATTCGCCATGAGATACCGCTGAACGCGTGCGCGAATCACTGATCCTAACGCCGTCGCCAACTCTTCAAACTCTCGCACGCGTGATGCGTCACCGTGTGTGACACCGCTTGGTCCATTCGACGCGGTGATCAAATGCGCGCTGGACCGCATAATCGTTTCGATTTCGCGCAAGCCGTTTACGCGCAACGTCGAACCGGTTGACGTGATGTCCACCACCACATCTGCAATACCTAAGTGCGGCGCGATCTCCGCCGCGCCCGACACGGGCACGACATCAATGGGGCGTCCGCGCGATTCGAAAAATCGACGCGTGATGCGCGGAAACACCGTCGCCACGCGCGCGGGATGTTCGACTGAGCCGATCTGATCAATCGACGTGATCCCCGCGTCATCTTTGGCAGCCACCACAATGCGGCAGCTGCCGAATCCCAAATCCAACTGAGATTCGATCGGCCGCTGGGATTCTTGTACCAAGTCCCAGCCGGTCACGCCGGCGTCGGCAGCGCCATCCGCCACGAACTCTGGGATATCCTGCGCCCGGACGAAAATGGCCTCAAATTCGCCACCCAACGACGCCGTCAGCGCCCGGTCGCCCAGCGATCGCACCTCGAGACCGGCATCGTTAAACAACGTGCGCGTCTCTTCGCTCAAACGACCTTTATTTGGTAAAGCTATGCGTAACATACGGTTATGATGTAATGGGAGCGGAAAGAAAACCAACAACGCTCATGGACGGCAATAAAAAAGGCCCGTCCACGGGACGGGCCTGAGAGCTGCGTTGTGCGTTCTGGTGGCGCGCTATCTAGCGCACTCCGACATGCACAGCACCCCCCGACCCGATAGGTCGTGGCAATGATGGACGTGGTGGTGGCGGAGCGAAACGCGTTGCATAACTGAAGAGCGTAGCGATATGCCGGAGGTTCGTCAAGTCACAGACATTGCTATCGCGACCGCTTGTGAATAAGTTCACAAGACCCGCAGGGCCCTGCGGCCACAGGCCTCTGGCGCTTGTGATTCAGCTTCAAATTTTCGATCTGGCTCTGGAGGCCTTTCGACATGCGGTTTCTCGGCGTAGCAGTAGTGACCGGCGCGGCCATCGTGCTCGGCGCGTGTGGCGGTGGTGATAAAGCGAAGACGGATTCGGCAGCAGCAGCTCCGGCAGCCGCGGCACCTGCCGCAGCGGCACCGGCAGCAGCCGGCACGATGTCGCCCATCACGGGCAAGATCCATGAGATCAAGATGATCGGCGATGCGAAAGGTTTTCGCTTTGAGCCGACCGAGCTGACGATCAAAGTCGGCGATGGCGTGAAGTTCGTCGTCGAAGGAACTGGTCCGCATAACGTCATGTTCAACACCGTTCCGGATGCTGCCAAGTCGCAGCTTTCGGCCAACATGCCGGAGCAGTCGGGTGAGTTGTCGGGCAAGATGCTGATGGCCGCTGGCGAGACCTACACCGTGTCGTTCGGTGGCGTGGTTCCGGGCGTTTATGAGTTCAACTGCACCCCGCACCTCGCGATGAACAT
>JANXUN010000114.1 GCA_025356185.1 Gemmatimonadaceae bacterium | reverse complement strand
CGCCACAGAGCCGATCGCCGCAGAGCCGATCGCCGCAGAGCCGATCGCCGCAGAGCCGATCGCCGCAGAGCCGGTCGCCGCGGAGCGTGTCGTCGAGCACCTCGAGGAGCAGATCGCGGAATACGTCGTCGGGCACGTCGTCGGGCACGTCGCTGGAGACGTCCTCAGCGAGGCCGTTGTGGACCTCGAGGCCACGCCAGTTGTCGCTGAAACGATCGAAACCATCGAAACGATTGAAACGATCGAAACGCTTGACACGACCGACGTGGGCGCGGCCGACGTCATCAGTGAATTAGTCGTCTACGATTTTTCGACGAACGCGTCGCTGATCGACGACGCACTTGAACCGTTGTCGATGGACGAGACGTCGAACGACGAATTCTCACTCACGTGGCTGACCGCGTCGCACGACGCGTCGGACGTGACGCCGGACGACGCGTTCGATCTGATCGACGACGCACCAATTGTCGTCAACCAGGATCTACACAGCGACGTCATACCTGATGTCCTGCCCGATCTCATCTTCGATGATTTCAATTCGGCCGCTGACAATCTGGAGCCGATTGATGTCACCGACGCGACAGCCAGCACGCCGCCGTTCGGCGCCAACGCTGTACAGCGATTGACACCGCTCGATGTGTCACCGATTCCTGAGTTAGACGCGGCGATCGAGGCGGGAGCGCGGCTGGTCGCGCTCGCAGAATCCCAAGAGGAAGTTGCGCCTCGTCGTCCGCCGTACCGCATTGACCCGCACGATTTCATTCTGCCGGGCGAACTGCCGCCGCTTATGCTCGACGATGCGATAGTTGACGCCGGTCTGTGGCGCGCGCAGCAGCTACACGCAGCGGCAACCGCTGTCGAGCTCCGCGTCGCGTATCGCACGCCGCTCGACGTCACTGCAGCCGTCGTCGACGTCCACCATAGTGCCGATATCAGCGCTGTCGATGACGCTGAAATTGATGAAGTCGATGTCGATAACTCTGCACGCGTGAGCGACACGACGAGCGTCATCCACCACGCCAAGACCGATGTTTCGTCCGATATCGCTGATGTCGATGTGTGGTCGGAGATCGTACACAACGATGCGTCGACTGACATCGCAGACGATGTTGCACCCTCCGCCAGCGATGAGGCAGCCCTGCTGCACGCCGCCGAAGCGCTGCGCATCGCCATTGAGTCGGCCACGCGCGCAACACCGGCACGTGGCGTCAGCTCGACCCCGTCGCTTCCGCTCGCCGCAGTCGTTGAAGAGGCGAATGTCATCGCGAGCGCACGTTGGCACGAACTGCGCGACGCGGTCGCTGACGCGCCGCGTGATTGGGTGCTCCGTCGTCGTTTGGCGGAGTCACTGTTCGAGGTGGGCGAACACGAGCGAGGCCTCGCCGAACTGCAGATCGCGCTCACAGGTTTTGCGCAGTGTGGACAGATCAGCACCGCCGCCGAAATCGCTGATGAGCTGATACGCATCAATCCTGATCGCATTCAGTATCATCAAAAGCGCGTAGAACTCGCTGTGCGACTCGAGGATTCACAGCGGCTTCGCGTCGCGTACGTGGATCTTGCGGACACACTCGTGCGCGCTGGGGACGAAGCGCGCGCGCATGTTGTCTATACGCGCGTGCTTGAGATCGAGCCCATGAATGCGCGGGCACGCGCCGCCCTTGGGAGTGCCGCGCCTCCGCTTCCGCAGACGAACGCCACCGACGGCGAATTCGTAAATCTGTCGGACTGGCTGCGCGACGACGTACCAGTCACCACCCGCATGCGCATGCCTGAGCCGACCGTCAGCGGTGACGAGCAGGCGGATTTCGATGCGCTGCTCAAGCACTTCAAAGAGGGTGTGGCACGGTCGGTCGGCGACGACGACTTCGAGAGTCACTACGACCTCGGGGTCGCGTACAAGGAAATGGGGTTGACCGACGACGCGATCGCTGCGTTCCAAAAGGCACTCCGGAGTCGCCGTCATCGGTTGCCAGCGTATGAGGCACTGGGGCAGTGCTTCGTCGAGCAGTCGCGCTACGCCGTCGCAGCAACTGTGTTGACCCGCGCGCTGAATGAGCCGGGGCTCACGGACGAACATCGGGTCGGCGTCCTCTACTTGCTGGCATATTCGTGTGAAGCACTGCAGCGGCGAGACGAGGCGCGGAGCTATTATTCCCGGGTGTTTGCGACAGACATCAATTTCCGTGACGTTGCCGCCCGATTGGCGGCTCTCGAACCGCTAGCGCAATGACGTTGTCAACGCGCTCGCCGTCGGCACTCTCCGCGGCTTTGCGCGACATCCAAGCTCCAGTGAGACATGAACTGGGCGCGGTGTCGCAGGAGCTGTGGCGCGTCGTCTCTGCGGATGTGCCTCTCGTGCAAGAGGTGCAGGAGCACCTTATGGGCATGAAAGGCAAGCTCTTTCGGCCGACCTTGCTGTTGCTGTCAAGTGCCGTTGAAGAACGAACGCAGCCGCGTGCCGTCACGTACGCAGCGGTTATCGAGCTCATTCACCTTGCTACGCTCGTTCATGACGATGCGGTCGATCATTCCGCGCTCCGTCGTGGAATGCCAACGGTGAACTCGCTGTTCAGTCATCAGGTGTCGGTCATTATGGGCGACTACCTGTACCTGCGCGCGCTCAAAGAGCTCGTCACACTGGGCGACCTCGAAGCCATGCGGTCCATTACCGCCGCGTCCAATGAAATGACGCTCGGTGAGATGCGGCAGCTGTCGGCGTTTGATGCCCTCGCGTTCACTGAAAGCGATTACGAAACGCTCATTCGTGCCAAGACTGCGTCGCTCTTCATGGCGGCGTGCGAAGTCGGTGCATTGTGCGGCGCGCCGCAACACCGCGACGCGCTTGTGCGATACGGCGAACGCTTAGGGATGGCCTTCCAGGTCGCAGATGACCTACTCGACTACACGGAGGGGCAGGAGATGACGGGAAAGCCCAGTGGACTCGACCTTAAGGAACACAAGGTCACGCTGCCACTTATCGCGGCGCTGCGAGAGATGTCGTCGGCCTCGCGCGCGCGCGTCGAAACGCTCTTCGCGTCGTCGGAGCCCGATGACGAAGCGATCGCCGACGTCGTCGAGATCGTGCGGGATTCCGGCGGTCTAGACTATGCTCGTCGGCGTGGCGAGCAGTTTGCCAGCGAAGCCGAGGAGGCACTCGCGGATCTCCCCGACAGCGCTGCGCGTTCGTCACTCGTCGATGCGATTTCGTACGTCGTGGAACGCCGCTGGTGATGGCTATCCGATCGCAGTCGCGGCATCGGCCGCTCTATCATGTCCTCGTGCTGGCCAGCGGGTTCGTTGCAGGCGGGCTGCTCACGCAGATTGCAAGACGGTTCCTCCCTGCAGGGGCGGTCAAAGAATTCCTATCCACGGGGCTCACCCCGTCGATTGGTCCGCTGCCCATCGACCTCCTTATATTGAAGGTGACCATCGGGCCCGTTGCCCTTGATGTGTCACTCTTGAGTCTTCTCGGTGTACTGATCGCTTATCTCATCGCGCGGTCCCTTTTTTAGGAGCACCCATGCTGCAGAATTTCGGTTTCGGCGAGATCATGATCATTCTCGTGATCGTGTTGCTGCTTTTCGGCGCGAAGCGCATTCCAGAAATTGCCGGCTCACTCGGCAAAGGCATTAACGAATTCAAGCGCAACATCAACGACGCGCAGCGGCAGATTACTGAACCAGCGCCACGACAGGATAGCGTCGAGTCGCGACCGGCGTCCGAAGTGCGGCACAACGACGAAGCGCCCGAGCCCAAGCGGCTGATTAGTTAAGCGCCCGTATAAAAAGCCCCCGCGATCTCATCGATCGCGGGGGCTTTTTCGTGCGCATCACTGCGAACGTTAGACGCCTGCAGCGCTCTGCTTGCGAAGCTGCGTGTTCACCTTCGTGCGGTGATCTTCGATTTTCACGCTTTGGCGCAAGCTTGTCATGTACTCGTCGACGCGCTGTTGACGCATGGATTGCATCATCTGCTGGCGCTGCGCGTCACGCTGCACAGTGAACGACGCACGATCGGTTTCTGCGCGACGATCAACGCGTATGATCGCCATACCGTCCGTAGCCAACGCTGGTCCACCGACCTTGCCGACCGGCGTCACGAACGCCGCGCCGATGGCTTGGCTGAACTGTCCGAGACCCGGCACCACATCGATCCGGGTAAACGCGTTCGACTTCTCAACCGTCAACTTGTTTGCTGCGGCCGCCGCCTCGAGCGTCGAGCCCTTCGCGGCTTCGGCGATCTTGGTCGCCATCGGACGAAGCTTCTCGATGCGCTTTTCGCGCGCCAAACGCTTCTGAATTTCTGCTTTCACTTCGCCGAGTGGCTGAACGCCGCCCAACTGCAACGAGTCCAGGCGCGCGAGATAGTACGCTTCGGGCGAATCAAACAGATCGCTCGTTTCTCCGACGCGCACTCCCGAAAATGCCCATGCGCTTACACTCGGCACGTACCGGCCGGCAAAGTTGAGCGGCTCCTTGTCGATGACCTGAACGGTGACAGGGATCATTGATAATGCCTTCGCGGCGGCGTCAAACTTGGTTGGATCTTCTTGGTTCGCGGCTTTGGTAGACAGCGAGTCGGCGCGGCGGTCGGTCTTCATCGCGCTTGAATCGCTCTGAGCAATCGCCACGAGAATATGCCGTACGCTGATCGTGTCGCCCTTCCGTTCGTCGACGCGAATCAAATGCCAACCGAACGGTGTGAGGACGGGCTGCGACAGTTCTCCGGTCTTGAGTGCGTACGCCGCTTCCTCAAACTTCGGTGTAAAGCGGTTGCGGCCACCCTTGCCCATCGAACCACCATTTGCGCCAGACACGCTGTCCATCGACTCGCGCTTTGCGACATCTTCGAACTTGGCGCCGCCAGTGATTTCGCTGCGAATCTTGTCGATTCGCGATTTCGCGTCGGCGGAATCCTTTGCCGTCACCGTGCGCGCGACACTCAACAACGAGATCACCGCGCGACCTGGCCGGTCAAAACGCTTGGTGTTCCGTTCGTAGAATTGCGCTATTTCAGCGTCTGTGACAGTCACGGCCGTGTCGGTGAGACTCTCAGGACGCACGAGTATGTAACTCACCTGCGCGGTATCGTGACGGTCTTTGTAGATCTGCCACAGTCGATCGTCAGACAAATAGACATCAGACGCGAGCTGGTCAAAAAACTTTTGTTTGGGGATCTCATTGCGGTAGTACGCTTCGAGACCGACCAACATTCCCGACTGTCTCGCCATCGGAGAAGCGAGGAGTCGTTGATACTTCTGAATATCAAACTTGCCGTCAGTTTGGAGCTCTGGTGACGACTGCGCTTGTGGCGGTGGTGAAAGTCGTGCCGCTTCGCGGATTTCTTCGTCAGATACCGTGATGCCGCGACGCTTGTATTCCTGTTGCAACAAAACCTCGTTCACCAGTTCGTCGTACGCGCGATCTTCGAGCGTGCGACGTTGGTCGAGCGTGATGCCGCTGCCGAGCCGCTGCTGTTCCTGCTGCTCGAGGTTGGTGACGGCATTTTGCCACGACGTCAGCAGAATGTCCTCGCCGTTAACGGTCGCGACGGCGGTCGAGGTGGTGACGGGGGCGCGTCCTGACAAACCGGAGGTTTGGTACAGCAGGAAGCTGCCAACGAACGCCACAACAAGGACCCACCACACGTATTTCGCGACGCTCCGCATCGATTGCAGCACCACGGGGCGAAACTCCTAAAAGTCGGAAGAGCGAGAGAAGCAGAGAGAGCCTTGAAAGCTAGCGGTCGCAAAGGGCTAAAAGCAAGAGACCACACGACTTCTGACGGTGCACGACAATTGACTTCCCCGAACGACGAACGCTAACTTGGCGCGCCATGGTGGCCGCCTCGCGTCGAGTCGGGATCACCCCTTGAGGGGACTGGACGGATGACCACAGCGAACCGGATCGACGAGCTCCGGAAGAAATTCGATGAAAATCCGCGGCGCTACTTTGCGCCGCTGGCCAACGAGTACCGGAAATCCGGTGACTTAGCACAGGCAATCGCGCTGTGCCGCGAACATCTTCCGAAGCAGCCAGGCCACATGAGTGGCTACATCGTGTTTGGACAGGCGCTCTATGAATCTGCCGAGCTGTCCGAAGCGCGCACGGTGTTCGAACAGGCACTGGCGCTCGATCCCGAAAATTTGATTGCGCTCCGACACTTGGGCGATATCGCGCGCGCGAGCGGAGACGCGGTTGCAGCGCGTCGATGGTACGAACGCGTTCTCGATGCCGATCCGCGCAATGATGACATCGCCGCGCAGTTGGCATCGTTGGCACACGGGCGCACGCCGTCGTCCGTATCCGCGATTTCTGAACAGCCGCAGTCGACCGCGGAACCACGTGCACACACGTTTTCCGATTCGTTCGCACGTGCGTTCGAAACGCCGGCGCTCTCGATGGGTGCCGTCGGTCTCGGCGTGTCACCAACGCCAGACTCGGTTATGCGCGCGGTCGATCTCAACGCGTTCGCGCCACGCGTCGTGGATCGCACGCCGATCGACCTCGACGAACTTGACGAGGCAACGTCGGGAGTACTCGGCGTGCATGAAGCTGTTCACGAGGCCGCGCATGAAACCGCGCACGAAACCGCGCACGAAACCGCGCACGACGAATTGCAGGAAAACGCGCACGTACTCGCGCGCGTCGAGTCACTGATCGAGCCCCATCGTCAGGAAGATGGCAGCCAGTACAGCGACGAAATCGACGAGGTGACGGCGGAACATCCGGTGGTAACCGCGCACGACTTCGCCCTTTCACCGGCGAGCGATGACATCGCGCCGGTCGCCGCGCAGCATGTCGAGCCGCTGCCCGAGCAGCACGATGACGATGTGTTCGGTTTCGCCGTCGACGCGGATCACAATGATGCCGTCGCTGCAGAGCTCGACGATGCGCCGTTTGAGGAAGGGTTGGTTGCGGCGGCATGGCCCGACACCACCGAGATGGTCGCTCGATTGGTGACGCCTCGCTCACTCACACCGCGCTCGCTGACGCCTCGCACGACGACGCCTTATAGCCAGTCGACCATCGACGACGCAGTGTCAGCGTTTG
>JANXUN010000109.1 GCA_025356185.1 Gemmatimonadaceae bacterium | reverse complement strand
GTCATCGACAAACAACGCGGCGGCAAACGGGCGCTGCGTTAACCGCTCCAGCGATGTCGCCAACTGCGGCGACGTTTCTTTAAAGAGCACGTCGTGCTGCGACGCTTCGTATCCAACGCCAAGCTCGTGCGCACCGCGTGTGGTTCGCACAATGCCACTGCCTCGCCACTCACGCGCATCGTTCGAACTGCGCAGCGCCCCACTGCCCTGGTCTTGCTGTGACGCAAATCGCGAAACACTGGCGCGCTGCACGAGCGTCGTGCGCGAGCCGAGTGGTTGCTCCCACGTCATGCCGGCAACGTCGTTGCCCCACGTGACGGCGTACTGACCGTCAATGCCCAGCGTGTCTTCGCGCTGCGTAAAATCTTCGTGCAGATCATCGCGCCCGTGATACGCCGTGAACGTGAGCGTGCCACCGTTGCCGAGTACGCGCGATACGTGCAGCTGCGCATCTTCGAATGCGTACGGAAACGATCGATTGGCAACCTTTTGCGCGATCTGATCAGCGTAGGTGCGGCGAGCGGCGAGTTGCCACGCGGTCTTACCATTGGCGACCGTTCCGCCAATCGAAAACGATCCGGCTAACATCGACACTTGCGCTTCGCCGTGTACGCCGCGTCGCCCTTCTTCCGCGCTCGTGACTTCAAGCACGCTCGACAACCGCCCGCCATACGACGACGGAAACGCACCCGCCTGCAAACGGATATCGCCAACCGTCGCGTCCATGAACGTGCCAAAGACGCCACCTAAATGAAACGGCTGATAGATCGGGATGCCGTCTAAGAGCACCAAGTTTTGATCTTGCTCACCGCCGCGCACGTTGAGTCCGGCGGTGAAATCGTTGCGGGCAACTACACCGGGTAACAGCTGCACGACGCGAAAAACATCGGCCTCACCAACAGCGGGCAGCGCCGACAGGACTGCTCCACTCAACGTCGTTGTTGACGTGGACGGAGACCGTTCAAACTGCTCGCGCTCGGTGAGCTGCGCTTGCGTGCGGATCGCGTTGAGCGTGGTCGCTGATGTACGTAGTCGCAATTCAATATCTGTCACGCTGTCGGGGCGCACGCGCACGGGCATTTCTGCGGGCGCAAAACCAAATCGACGGGCGCGCACCACGACGGTTCCGCGCGGTAGTGCCAAAAATACGAATCGTCCGGTGCTGTCGGTCAGTACTTGCTGCGTCGACCCCACGACCGATACGGTCACGCGTGGCATCGGCGCGCTGGTCGAGTCGTCGCGCACAATGCCGCGAATGCGCACGCGCGTTGCAGTCGCGCTTACGCCCGCACCTTGTGCGTTGGCTTGCGCGCTGGCGCCCTGTACCACCAAAACGGCCATCAGAATCTTTAGGGCGCGAATCATTTCTTACGGTAGCACCAAGGGACAGACTTGGATACGCCTTGGATCGTTAACGCTTGAGCACCCGCCCTCGAAGCGCCACTAGGCGAATGCGCGTGGTCGCTGTGATGTCGAGCAGCGGATTTGCATCGAGCAGCACGACGTCGGCCACGTGTCCTGTCGCAATTGCGCCATGCGTGCGCTCGCGGTGCATCTCTCGGGCAGGCGTGACCGTCGCTGCAGCGAGCGCCTCAGGCGCGGTGAGTCCCGCAGCCACCAACGCTTGCATTTCAAGATGAATGTTCGGCAACGCAGTTGAATCGCTTTCAATCAGTCCGTCGGTGCCCGCAATGATTGGTACCTGAGCATCACGCGCCAATCGCGTCACCAACGCACCCCACGCATTCACGTCACGCTCTTCTGGACGGCGCGCAAACACGAACAGCGTGGGCTCGAAGTACGTGCGCGCCTGCTTCATCGCGCGTAGCAACGCACCGATCTGTGGTCCGTCGGCCGGTACCGTGGCAAACGGACCCGCACGACGATCCCACGAGTCTTCGTCGCGAACTGCTGCCGCGCCCTGCCATGCGAGATACGGTGCATGTGTCAGCAAATCAACCTTGCCCTGCACCATTTGCAGTGGACCCGCGGGGAATACCGTGCCGTGCGCGGCAACGCGCATTCCCTGCTTGTGCGCCTCTGCGGTGATTCGTGCGACGAGTGCGCTATCCATCATCGCATACAACTTGAGCACTTCGGCACCAGAGCCGCGCGCCAATGCAACGGCACGCACAATGTCCGTTTGCGCAGTGACCGCTTGTGCCCAGGGCGCACTGCCATTTGCAAAGCCGATGCCCGCGCCGCTAAAGCGAGGGTCAATAAAAAATCCTGGACCGGCCATCACCGACGCGTATGCGATTTCTGGCCCTACCAATTCGCGTGCAAGCACCTTGCGTGCCATTTCACCAGCGGTGCGATTGTCGCCGGCCATCGCTTGCACCATCGTCACGCCGCCACGCGCCGCGCGCGTCAGCATGCTCTCCATGCCCGACGTGAGATGCACGTGGTGATCGGTCAGGCCGGGAATCGCAAATGTGCCGCCACCATTCACGCGTTCGTCGATCGTATCTGGCAGCGGCGCAGACATTGCTTGCACAGCGACAATGGAATCGCCGCTAATCACGATGCGTTGCGCCGCAGCGAGTGCGCGCGTCGCGACATCGATGACCGTGACCGAGTCGATCACCAGCACACGTTCACGACGCGGCGGCCTCGGAACGGGTCGCTGCGCCGCTGCGGGCTGCGCCATGCCCGTCGTAGCGAACAACAGTGCGACAAGCGACGTCGTTCGGCGCATCACTTTCACGTCTCCGACAGCACGCGCGTGAAGCTGCCGCCAAGTAGCAGTTTGATGTTCGCGTCGCTGTGCTTGCGCTGCACCATGGCTTCGGTCAGATCAAACATGCGTTTGTTGTGATTGAGACCATCCACGTGCGCCATGCCGTCGTCCGCGTAATACGCACCATGACGACTAAAGTTTGGTTGACGCGAAATGTCCGATTGACCGCTTCGTGATGCGCCGTTGGACAAGCCGAACATGTCGAGATCTGATCCGACGCCAACGTGTTCGGGCCCGATGAGTTTGAATAGATATTCCACATGATCCACCACGTGCTGCACCGTCACTGGCGGCGCCGGTCGAATCATGAAGCGGATCATCGGAATGCCAACAACGCCGCCTTTTGCCGCAAGTTGCTTCAGCATGTCGTCAGTTTTGCACCGCATACATGTTGGCAACAGCGCACGGCTTGACGCATGCGTGAATACGGGCGGACGGGTAATAACGGCCAACGCGTCGAGCGTGGTTTGATCGGCGCAGTGCGAAAGATCCACCATCATACCCACCTGCTCCATGCGTTTCACAATGTCGCCGCCAAATGCAGACAGTCCGCCGTCGCGATTCTCCAAGAACCCCGCACCAATCTTGCTTTGCATGTTGTACGTGAGCTGCGACACGCGCTGACCCAGCGTGTAAAACGTATCGATATCGTTTGGCGTGCGAAAATGATCAGAGTTTTGCGCCGTGATCTTGATACCCACTTTCCCCGACCCCTTGATCGAGCGCAAATCACTCGCTTCGTCAATACGCGTAAACCACTCGCTGTGCGACGCAATAAAACCATTCCACTCGGCGTAAAAACGCAAATTGACAGAGCATGTCAATCACCGTCGTTTCGCGCATCAGTGCAATGGTGCGCGCGGAATACTCAGTCGCGCTTTGCGCAAACACCCGATACCGGCCGCGAAGAATCGCGGGTGCGGCAATACTGGACAGCGCGGCGGCCGAGAGCGCGCGCAACGCGGTGCGTCGATCTATTGAAGTCATGCCGAACGCTACGCCTCGTACCGGAACGTCACCAGAAACTCCCGGCTCCCAGTGCCGTGCCTGGCCGTTTTAGGCAAATCAACGACGCCCCGAAACCCGCTTCGCCTGGCAAGTTCCGGCGTGATGTCATCCAGCCCCATCTCATTAATAGATGTGACCACGACAAACCCCGGCGGCAGCGGATACCGTCCGGCGGCCTTCACACGAGGCGACTGCCACATGCGCACGGTACACGTGATCTCCCCCGAGCGAACCCGGTCGCGTAACTCCGCAAGAAACTGCATCCGCCAACGTTAGCCCGATCTCCCAGAACCCGGAGGGGCGAGTGGGGACCGCGGCCGCATCTCCTCGGATGCTCGGCCGGCGCCCCCGCCGGCCGGCATCCAGAGGAGCCAGCGGCCAAGGGCCCTCACTCGGCCTGACGGGCATAGCGCGATCCAGCGGCAAAATCCAGAACGGACCCCCTGCGAATCGCGTAATTTGAGAGCGACTCGTTGTCCCCTCCCCTCGGTACACACCCCGATGACCATTCGGAAATTCGCCGCTCTTGTCGGCATCAGTACCACCCTCGCCGCCAGTAAGACCTCGTTCGCGCAATCGAACGTCGCGGCCAACGGCTGGAACCCGCAGGAAGCACTCCGCGCCGAACACTTCGTGAAGCCGCCGGCGAACATCGAAAAGATGATCATGTCTGCGCGCACGGATATTTCGTACACCAATCCGTCGCCCGATCACAGCTGGTTCATTCGGTCGGCAGGCGCCGATCGCGGTGATATCGCCGCCTACGGCAAGTATCACATCTGGTTGGGTGGACTTCAGGTGGATACCAAAGCCAATCGCGCACGCAGCGTCACCACCGGCACGAAAACCGGACTGTCACTCATAAATCCGCGCACCGGCGCAACGAAAAGCATTGAGGTGCCAAAGAACGCGAGCGTGAGTTCGCCCATCTGGTCGCCGTTGGGAACACAGGTCGCCTACATCGCGAACTTCGACGACATCTCGAACGTGTACATCGCCGACGTCGCCACTGGTAAGTCCGCGTTGCTCAATAAAGCGCAGA
>JANXUN010000102.1 GCA_025356185.1 Gemmatimonadaceae bacterium | reverse complement strand
TGCTGCCGGCTTGCGTACATCGGCGATGCGGAGAGAATCGATCGCGCGCGTGAGTGCGATACGTGCCGGTCCGCGAACCTGCCAGCTGCCAACTGCCAAAAGAGCGATGGCAGCGATGCCAGACAGCGATTTGAGCGCTGCCGGTGAGCGCCACGCGCCGACGGTGCGATCACCGCACCAATGACACGACTTATCGTGCCGGTGCATGATGCCACACCCCGAGCATTTCTTGAGCGTCACCCGCGAGCCGCGCGAGTCGTGGAGACTGAACGGCGCAGTACAGCTGGGGCATGTCGATGCCGCAGAGAGCGCTTTCGCGCCGCACGCTTCACATCTCAGATAGCCCATACTGGTGGCCTGACACGCAGACGCCGAAGGCGGCATCACAAAAAGGTTTACCAACACGGCGCGAAACACCGCGCCGCCAAGATGGTACGGCTTTGCGGTTTGCGATAGGGCTCGTACCAGAAATGTGACGGCGCTGAGCAGCAAACGTCACAGATTTCGATATTTTGAGTTGTCCCCACCGGTTTTCAGGGCGCCCAGCTCGGACAGACCTCTTACCAGACACAGGTCACACCACTCTCCCCCGCAAGACCATACCGTCCTAGCTTGGACGAGGGATCTGGCGTTTAGGGTCTCCCTGGCCTCTCATTCCCGTCGTCTTCAGTCTTGAGTCTTCAGTCTTCAGTCTTCAGTCTTCGGTCTCGCCGCTGTCTCCCGTCCTCCGTCTCCCTTCTCCAGTCTGCCTTTGTACGCTCTCGCTCTCGCCCTCACGATCCTGGTCCCGCCGCCTGTCCCGGCGCACACCGGCCCCGTATTTGACGGCCGCCGGAAGCAGCTCGCCGTCACGATTCCTCGCCGCGACGCTACCGCCGTCGTTGACGGTGCGTTGACCGAGCCTGAATGGTCGACGGCAGCGATGTTGACCGGCTTCTCGCAGTTTTTCCCGGCAGATGGCGTGGCTGCATTGGACAGCACCGAGGTGTTGATCTGGTATTCCGCGACCGCGCTGCACGTCGGCATTCGTGCGTTCGCGCCCGCCGGTACTGTGCGCGCAACTCTCGCTGATCGTGACAAGATCTCGTCGGACGACAACGTGCAACTGTTTCTCGGCACCTACAACGACAGTCGCCAGGCGATGGTCTTTGGTGTCAATCCGCTCGGCATTCAGAGCGACGGCGTCCTCATTGAAACGGGCGCGCAGGCCACCGGAGGTTTTTACGGCGGCACGGCAAAGGCCCGCGAGACAGCGGATCTGGCGCCCGACTACGTCTGGCAATCAAAAGGCCATTTGACGGCGACTGGGTATGAAGTCGAAATCGCCATTCCGTTCAAGAGTCTTCGCTATAAGGCAGGCGATGAACAGCATTGGCAGCTCCACGTGGTTCGCACGGTGCAAGCGACGGGACACGAAGAAAGCTGGGCGCCGGCGCTACGGGCGAACGCCAGTTTTCTCGCGCAATCCGGCCAATTGGGTGGACTACACGATCTGCGGCGGGGAGTGACCGTCGACATCATTCCCACGATTACCGCGTCCACCGTTGGCACGCCGACAACAACAACGAGCGCTACGGGCACCCCCTTTTCGTATACGCGAGCCAACCCGCAACTCGGCGGCAGCGCGCGGTGGGGCATCACCAGCAATCTCACGCTCGCCGGCACGGCAAACCCCGACTTCTCGCAGGTCGAGGCAGACGCAACGCAGTTCACGTACGATCCGCGCACCGCCGTGTTCTTTGCAGAGCGCCGACCGTTTTTTCTTGAAAGCCAAGAGCAATTCAGCACGCCAAATCAGCTGATTTATACACGTCGCATCACGCAACCAGTCGCGGCGATAAAGCTCACGGGCAAACAACAAGGGTTTGATCTTGGCCTGCTCTCTGCAGTCGACAACGAAAATGCGTCGGCCAGCGGTCATCGCTCGCCGATCTACAATATTTTGCGCGTCCAGCGCGATGTCGGCGCCAGCAGTCGACTCGGTATCGCGTACACCGACAAGATCGACGGCGACGATTGGAATCGCGTCATCGGCGTAGACGGCCGTTTCGTGCGTGGTATTTCGTCAACGCAGTGGCAACTTGCCAGCAGTTATACACATCGCGGTGCGACCACCAGCCATGCACCTCTTTGGAATTTGAGCTACGCGCTGAACGGCAAGCACTATTTCACACGCACCACCGCCAACGCGATCGGCACCGACTTCGATGCGCAGAGTGGGTTCATCTCGCGATCCGGCGTCGGCAGCATCGGCACGACGCATCGCTACACGTACCTCGGCGCGCCCGGTCAGACGCTTGAAGCGTTCGCACCAGAGCTGTTTCTCAGTGGCACGTGGCGATACAGCGATTTGGTGAATCGTCGACCGGCGCAAGATGTGAAGTTTCACATTCGCCTGAATTCACGCTATCGGGGCGGATGGCAAGTGGGTGCGCAGGCGCTGATTGAAAACTTTGGCTACGATCGCGATTTGTACTCGACGTACTACCTGTTTACGCCGCGCGCTGGACGAGTGGACACCGTCGCGTACACGGGCACGCCACATATTGGCAATCTCGATTGGGTGCTGTCGGTGGTGACACCCGAGTTTAAAAAGTTTTCGTTCAGCTCGTTCTTGATTCTCGGACACGACGAGAATTTTCCGGAGTGGAGTTCGTCAAACATTTCGAGCTTGCAAGGGACGCTCAACTTGCGGCCGACCGAGCAGCTGCGTCTGGCCGCGACGCTCACGCGCGATGTCTTTGATCGGGCGTCCGACGGCACGCAGGTGCAGTTTCGGCGCACGCAGCGATTGCGTACCGAGTATCAGGTGACGCGGCAGATCTTTGTGCGGTTGATTGGCGAGTACACCGTTCTGCAGCAAGACTCGCTGCGTGACGACTCCCGCACCAACCTTCCGGTTTACCTG
>JANXUN010000047.1 GCA_025356185.1 Gemmatimonadaceae bacterium | reverse complement strand
CAATCTCGTGTACGACAGCGCCATACCCCGTTGCCGACGGACCACCCGACGATGCAATTCGCTCCTTAATGTCCTCCGTATACGCGTCAACAATGCCATTAACGAGTTTTTGCGTGCCAACCGGCCCATACACCTCAAGCGGCGCGCGTCGTCCCTGAATCCACGGCGTGAACATCACGTCGTTCAGCCCCATCGTGTGATCGGAATGCAAATGCGTCAGAAACACGCGCGTCAATCGCGGTGCCGTGAGCGCAGCGACGCCATCCCGCGCGGCCGCGGCGGCGCGACGGACAATGCCTGTTCCGGCATCAAACAGGTACGCCACACTATCCACCACAATCGCGATTCCCGGCCCTGATCGATCGGGATCGGGAATCGGCGTGCCCGTGCCAAGCAGCACCACCATGGTTCGCGCGGTTTGCGCCTGGAGCGCCGGAGTCGTCAGCGCGAACGCTGCGAGCGCGAAAGTCGCGAGAGCAGCCGCCGCCGCGAGCAGAGAGCCGCGACCCGCGGTAACGAGACCGATTCGGCACAACATGGTGTCACTCCTCGCGTACGGGTGGTACGGTCGACCGCCTACGTAGCGGTCTCAGCGAATCTCCCGCACATTGCCGGTGTAACGCAAGCGGGGACGCATTTATATAGATGCATGCTTATGACGCTGCAGCGATCGGAGAGGGCCTGTGCGTAGGACGTCGAATCGATGGAACGTGGCACCCACACTGTTGGCGCTCTGTGTGCTCGCCGGCATCACGCACCCGCGCGAATCGCACGCGCAAGTGCGCCCCGTGCGTCCCCCTGTCACGCCGCCCGTGAGCGCACCCACGCCCACACCGACGCTCACAACGCCGCAACGCGTGTCGGCTCGTATTTTTGGCACCGCGCTCGATAGCACCACCATGCGCCCGCTGGTCGGCGCGTTAATTCAATTGGTCTCACCCGACAATCCCGCCAACCTGCGCTCTGCGACCACCGACGCAAGCGGCACATACACCATCGATTCCGTTGGCGCGGGAACGTATCTGCTCGGCTTTTTGCATCCGCGATTGGACTCGTTGCAAATGGCGGCACCGATGACCCGCGTCGACGTCCGCACCGATGGTGAAATACGCGCACCCATCACCATTCCCTCCACGCGCACAATCCTCACACGACTGTGCGGACCACAAGCGCTGCAAGATTCACTCGGCGTGTTTATGGGCATCGTACGCCCCACACGCGGGACCACCGTCTCAGCGCCCGCGCGCGTGCGCGCACAATGGATCGAAGTCTCGCTGGGACCCAAAGGCATCGAACGCCACTCACCCTCGCACTTTACGACGTCATCGCCGACCGGCGAATTTGCACTGTGCGGCATTCCCATCGAAGGCACGTTTCTCGTGCGCGCATTTGTTGGAACAGACTCCAGCGGATTTATTGAACTGGAAGGATCACGAACGCACCTCGTCTATCGTGATATTTACGTCGGCGAAGCCACAAAGGCACTGGATCGCGCATCACTCAATACGCTGCGCGGAAACGGCGCGATCAAAGGCACCATTCGCAGCAGCAAGGGCCCGCCAATTCGCGATGCGCGGGTGGTACTCTGGGGCAGCGGACGCGAAGACACCACAAACGTGAGCGGACAGTTCACGATGTCGTCGCTGCCTGCTGGCACGTATTCACTCGAAGCACGCGCGCTCGGATTTTTACCGAAGCGTATTCCCGTCGACATCCCCGATGGCACCGTCGGTGCGGCCGATGTCGCGCTTGACGTGTTCGTGCCAACACTCGACACCATGCGCGTGCGCGCCAATCGCACCAACCCGCTCAATGACTTGTCCGATTTTGATCGACGCAAGAAAATGGGCGGCGGCTACTACATCGATGAAACGCAACTCAATAGGCGCGGCGCGATGTTCATGGCCGACGTACTGCGCGGCATTCCCGGTGTGACCATCACGCCGCACGAAATCATCGGCGACAAAATCATGATGCGCGGTACCGCCGGAGCGGGAAGTTGCACCCCCGCCATCTTCATCAACGGCGCGCGCGCACTCAATCAGGATGGTTCGCTCGACGGCATCGTCAACCCACAACAGATTCGCGCAATCGAAGTGTACTCGCACCTCGGATCTACGCCGTCGGAATTCAGCTCGCAAAACGGATGCGGATCGATTGTGATTTGGACGGGAATGCGCAACTCGCCGTGACGCGAAACATTCTCTTTTATGGAATACTCGGCGGTCTGCTCATCTTCGCGCTGCGGCTCGCTGAGTATCGCTTTCTCGTCATCGAACATTCATTGCAGATTTACGGTGGCCTTGTCGCCGTCGTGTTCGTGTCGCTCGGCATGTGGCTTGGACAACGCATTCGCGAACGGCCGCAGCAAACAGACACCGTTCAGGTCGCTGCTCAAACGATAGTCAATGTCGCTCCGACACCAGAAAACATTGACGCGCGCCGCGACGCCGCCGGTGT
>JANXUN010000012.1 GCA_025356185.1 Gemmatimonadaceae bacterium | reverse complement strand
GTCGGCGATCCTGTGCTGGCCGCGAATTGCGATTGACGGAAAGGTTGTGCCGCTCCGGCTCAGCTTCAATTCGAAAGGTGAAGTGCACCAAGGTGCAGTGGACCTCAGCGACCTACCTCCGCCCAATGCGATTTACGCGATTGAGATTTTCAACGGACCCGCGCGCCTACCCATCGATGTGAGCGGCGAAGGGGAACAACGGTTTTGCGGATTGATCTCGATTACGACGCGGTAGCGTCGACGTCGTCGAAGAGTAGTGCGTTCGGACTAAGCGTTTGCCGCGCGAGAATAGTCATCGCGACGATCTCCGGGAGTTCGTCGATGTGCAACGCACGCAATGCTCCATCGCTGGTCGGGTAGCGTGTCGCTCCGCCGGTGCGCCGATGGCGTAGTTCAACGCGATCGTCACCGAATGTGATATCAAACGTGCCAATTCGCTCGCAAGGCAGCGGTGCATCATGCATAGCGATCGCGGCGGCCGCTACCTTTAACTCAATGTCATAGGTCGGCCGAACGTCATCGTTCAGAACGTCGCGCGCACTGACCGCCGGCTTCGCACGTCCTCGCGCCTGCGCGAGTGATGCCTCAAACTGCGTGCGCGTCAACAATGGCAACCGCGCGAGCGCCATCGCACGGAGCGCGTACCGCAACACCTGCCGAATCTCGATACGATCAACGTCGTCGAAAAACCACGCGCACGACGTGAACGTGCGCAGCGATGCACGTTGCATCTCGAGCAACTCGCGTGCCCGCTGCACGTCGGCGTCGGATGCATCGGGCCGCGTCGCCGCGCGTGCGAACTGCTCAAGCGGCTCGCCATCCAACGCGACAACCGCGCCGTACTCGTCGCGCACTTCCCACGGATCGCGGGCGAACAGGGTGCGGCCCTCGGCTTCGAAGACCGCATCGGTTGCATCAGCGAGGCCGCGCATGGCGACCCGCAATGGTCCCCGCCACTCTTGCGCTGGCGGTTTTGACATGTCGATACGACAGCCACAATTGCTGCGCCACCGCTCCACGCCGTGCGCGCAACTCCACGACGATGGCGACACAAGCCGAGCGTCGAGCGTTGGCGGACGCATGGCGACTATTGCCGCCGCGTTGGTAAGTGTTGCGTCTGGGCGTGCGTTGATCATCGCCATGGCGCGCGCCAACGCGCGCTCGCCGTTGCGATGATGATGTCCAAACGTCTCGCCGTCCGTCGCGAGCGTGGTACAGCGATCTTGACCATCGGCGATGGACGGCGCCAGACGTCGAGCGAGCGCCTGCGCATCGCCTAGCAGTCCACCAAACGCGACTTCGCCAGCGAGGCCGCCGTCGTAGGGCAGGATCGAGAGCGTGCGACCATTCGCACCGCGCCAGCGCACCGGCAGACCGTGCGTTTCTGCACCCGCGTCGACTTGATACGGCGCGAGTATCGTAAACTGAATGCCTTCTTGCGCGAGCAGATCGAGCGTGTCGCCGTCGGCGGCGCACTCGGGGAGCCACATGCCTTCCGGACTACGACCAAAGCGTCGCTGAAAATCGGCGATTCCCCAGCGCACTTCCGTGCGACGGTCACGCGGAGACGCCAACGGCAAGATGACGTGGTGATACGGTGCCGCGATGGCGTTGCCGTGTCCCCAGCGAGCCACGCTCGCTTTGTCGCCGTCAATCATGGACTTCAGCACGTTGGGCGCGTGCAAATCCATCCACTCACATAGCGTCGCGCCGACGTCGAAGGTGCACCATCCGTACAGATTCACCAGTCGCGCCAAACCTGCGCGCGCATCCGGATCATCACGCCGAGCACGCAGATCGCGAATTCGAATCTCTGCCGCGCTCAGACGCGCATAGCACTCGCGAGTGATGCGCGCGTTCCAGTCGTGATCGGGCGCTGCCGACGGCTCAGACTCGACGACCTCCAACC
Organism: Gemmatimonadaceae bacterium; assembly: GCA_025356185.1. Lineage (GTDB taxonomy): Bacteria > Gemmatimonadota > Gemmatimonadetes > Gemmatimonadales > Gemmatimonadaceae > Gemmatimonas. Next base: position 2,886 of record JANXUN010000012.1, on the reverse strand, counting down.
ACGGATCTTCGCGAGGTGGTTGGTAGCAGTGGGCATGAACAACGACGTGATGCACTAGTCAGCTCTCGACAACGAAAACGCGCTACCGCGCATTCGCGATCGCTGTGGCGCGCCGATATACCTCGGCGTACCGCTCGCCAGCGCGTTCCCATCCGAAGTCGCGTTGCATCGCAACGCGCATACGCGGATCCCACGCGTCTTTGTCGGCAAAGCGCGCAAGCGCGCGCGACATCGCCCAATCCATCGATCCCGCGTTGTACTCGTCAAAGAGAAATCCCGTGACGTCGTCGTCAACGGTATCGGCGATGCCGCCAACGCGTCGGCCCACCACGAGCGCGCCGTAGCGCTGCGCACGCATCTGCGTGAGTCCACACGGCTCGTACTCCGACGGCATAAGAAAAATGTCGGCGCCCGCCATCAGGCGATGCTCAAGCCGGTCGGTGAAGTCGAGTTGCACGCCGACGTTGCGTGGCCGCATCGAGGCTAACTGCAACAGCGCGCTTTCGTACTTGCGTTCACCCTGGCCTAAGAAAACAAATTGCGCATCAAGGTTCCAGACGAGGTGCGAATTGAGAATCACGTCGAGTCCCTTTTGCTTGACCATACGGCTGGTCATTCCAAAGAGCGGCGTGCGGCGCTTTTGCGGCAATCCAAACGAACGCTGCAACGCGGCTTTGCACTTGGCTTTGTTGGTGTTCGCGTCGTCGAGATTGTAGTTGGCAGTCAGTTGATCATCAGTCTCAGGATTCCACACCCGTTGATCGATGCCGTTGATGATCCCTGTAAAGCGATCGCCCAACCACACAAAGACTTCTTGCAATCCAAATCCGCCGCCGGGCGTGCGCAGTTCAGTCGCGTGATTCGGACTGACCGTCACAACCATATCTGCGAAGGTGAGGCCGCCCTTTAAGAAATTGATGCGATTGTACCACTCGAGGTGACGAAAATTGTACACCTCGGGCGGAATGCCGCAGTCGTTTAATTGCGACGTTGGGAAGTGCCCCTGATAGCCGGCGTTGTGCACCGACAACACCGTCGGTGTTTTGCGATAACGTTCGCGCAGACCACTGTATGTACGCATGAACATGAGCGCGAGCGACGTGTGCCAATCGTGCGCGTGCAACAGAATCGGCCCCGCAATTAATCGCGGAATTGCGTCGAGCACGGCACGCGAAAAGAGCGCGAAGCGTCGGGCGTTGTCGACGTAATCGCTGCCACCCTCCCCGTACAACCCCGGGCGATTGAAATACTCCGGGATGTCGACAAATACGACTTTGGGACCTGCCGCCGGATGCACTTCGCGAAAGAAACGCACTTCTTCGCGCTTGAATCCCAAGTCGATGCTGATCGGTCGACCCAGCGGGGCGAGATCGGGTGCGACATCGCGCACCGTGCGATACAGCGGAAGAAACACCACGACGGTCGCGCCGCCCTTCGCCTGCGAGTTCGCCAACCCCATCACCGCTTCGGCCAGTCCGCCGCTGCGCGCGAACGGACTGTACTCCGACGCCATGTGAACGATCGTCGGTGCGTCGTCCGCTGACGGTGGCACAACTGGCGAGCCAAAGCTCGGCGTGGGCATAGATACAGATGTCATGACGCGACGGTCAAATGGTGTGCGCGGTCAAGCGGTTGGCGGATCGTCTGGCAGCACGTCGCCAAGAATACTTGGAGCGTAATACCCGCGAGCGTATTGCTCCACCATGCGACGCGCCGTGAACTGTTGTCCAGCGACACGCATGGCGTTCTTCATGGTCACGAGCCACTGACGCGGAAGGTCGGACGCGTCGCGATCATAAAAACGCGGAACGATTTCCTGTTCAAGTAACGAGTAGAGTCGGTCAGCGGTGCCGTTTCCATCATCCGAATCCACTTCCGGAGGAATCGCCCAACCGTTGTTGCCTTCGTAGCCTTCTTCCCACCAGCCATCGATGGTCGAAAGTTGCGGGACGCCATTGAGGGCGGCCTTCATGCCGCTGGTGCCTGACGCTTCCATAGGAATACGGGGCAGGTTCATCCACACGTCGACACCCTGCACTAGCAGATGCGCGAGGTGCATACCGTAGTCTTCGACAAACGCGACGCGCCCTTCAAACACGGGATCACGCGTGAACTGATAGACGTTTTGCAAGATCTGTTTGCCCGGAGTGTCGGCAGGGTGCGCCTTTCCGGCAAAAACGATTTGCACTGGGCGTGAGGTGCTTGTCACAAGCGCATGCAATCGTTCCACATCGCGGAAGATCAAATTGGCGCGCTTGTACGTCGCGAATCGTCGCGCAAATCCGATGGTGAGACAGTGCGGATCGAGCAGCGTGCCGGCGCCAACAAGCTGCACCGTTTCCATGGTGCGTTGCGCGAATGCACGGCGCGCTTCTTCGCGCACCATGCGCATCAGCACGTGCTTGAGACGCAAGTGCGCGCCCCACAGCTGATCATCGTCAAGTTGCAGCACTTGTTCCCACAACGCGGGATCGTTCGCGTAGCCCCACTGCGGACCGAGATGGCGATCGAGCAGTTGCATGATCGGACTGGCCATCCACGTCGCCAAGTGCACACCGTTGGTCACGTGTCCGACGGGAATCGTTTCCGCCTCACGACCGGGCCACAGCGGCTTACACAATTCGCGCGTCACGATACCGTGCCGGCGCGCGACGGCGTTCACGCGACGCGACAGACGAATAGAAGCAGCCGTCATGTGAAACATGCCGGGGCCGGCTTCCGGGTGATATCCAATACGTACGAACGCGTTCGCGTCGAGCCCCATCTCGTTCCACATGCCGTCGGCATCGCCGCCCGCGCACGCTTTGACATCGCCGACGGCAAACTGATCGTGACCAGCCGGGACCGGCGTGTGCGTTGTGAAGACATTGCCTCCCACGATGACCT
>JANXUN010000683.1 GCA_025356185.1 Gemmatimonadaceae bacterium | reverse complement strand
GATGCGGCGCACAACGCGAAGCGTTCGCACTTCGTCATGCAGCGACAGTCCGTATCCGGATTTTATTTCGACAGTGGTGACTCCGCCTGCGGCAAGGCGCGCGAGACGAGGGAGTGCAAGCGCGAACAGGTCATCATCGGTCCGTTCGCGCAAATCGCGCACGGATGAGTGAATGCCGCCGCCACGCTTCGCAATTTCGAGATACGGAACGCCGGTCGCACGAAGTTCCTGCTCCGCCCATCGCGCCGCGCCGAACACGGCATGCGTGTGCGAGTCCACAAAACCGGGCGCCAACACACCGCGGTGGCAATCGATTTCAGTGGCGTTCGGGTACGCGCGTCGTAGTGCGTCGTCCTCGTCGACGGCCACAATTTTGGAGCCGCGCACGGCAACACCAACGCCCGACTGCACGCCGATGTTTTGCATCTCGGCACCCCGTCGTGCGCGCGCCGGTCCCGCCGCAGTGACGGTTTGCGCGGAGTTCACGAAGAGCGTCGTTGCCATCGGCGCGTGTTCAGTGGGTGCGGTGTCCATGCGTCGCTGTTCGTGAGGGAACAAGGCGCTACGCCATAACGTCGCGAATACGCGACATGAGTCGGAGCGGCGCTTGTGCTTCGCCGCGGCAGGCATAGTAACACGCGTTGCAGTCGATCGGCTGATAACCGCGATACGATTGCCACGGGCCATCGGGCGCGAAATCGGGACACCGACGCACGTGTCCCTGTGGATCGATGTGAATCGTCGTGCGACCGCTTTGACAGGGCTCGGTCATCTCGCCGCGCACGTAACGCGGAATCTGTTCGAGATAGTAGTCGGAGTTGGTGATGACGCCGCGCCGTTGCTGTTTGAACGCGAGCAGTTCGCGAATCACCTGTTCGAGTTGCGCGTGTTGCGCGTGCTCGACTAAGTGCTCGCGGTTGCCGTTTTTGAAATCTGTGTAGAGTGAAAAATTGACGCCCCCGCCCAACTCAGCCGCACGCTCAGCGATAGGAATCAGTTGATCCAAATTGTCGCGCTTGATGACGGTATTAAATCGCACACCGCCAATACCGACGTCACGCATACGCGGCACAAGCGCCAGAATTTTTTCTGCGAGTCCCGGAATACCCCGCGCGTTGTCGTGACGATCGTCGAGATAATCCAACGAAATATTGAACTGATCGACACCGGCGTCCCACAGACTTTGCGCGCGATCAATGCTCAACATTCCGCCGTGCGTGATGAGTTGCACATAGGTGTAGCGCACCGACTTCCGCACGGCCGCCACAATCTGTTCGAGATCGCGACGTAACGTTGGTTCACCGCCGGTGAACGTGATCAGCATCGGACTAAACTCTTTGGCAATCGCCGCGAACTCGGCGATTTCGGTATCACGCGTATCCGCGGGCGTCTTCCAATAGTCGCAAAACCCGCAGCGCGCGTTGCATCGCATCGTGACTTCGAAGTTGAGCAACACCGGCCGTTTTCGCGCGCGCAACCACGCGTATTTGCCGAGGAATATCGGGACGTGCCACGGTCGATAGCGACTCGAGAGCATTAGCGCGCGACGTCGCGCATGGGCAATCGTATGTGTTCGCGCTTTGCGGTGGCCACGGCAATCTCGTAGCCCGCGTCGGCGTGACGCGCGACGCCGATGCCAGGATCATTGGTGAGCACGCGTTCCAATCGCGCGCGCATCCGTTCGCTGCCGTCAGCAATCGTCACCTGGCCCGCGTGCAACGAGTTGCCAATTCCAACACCGCCACCGTGATGAAACGACACCCACGACGCGCCTGATGCGACATTGAGCAGCGCGTTAAGAATGGCCCAGTCGGCAATCGCGTCAGAACCATCCTTCATGCCTTCGGTCTCGCGAAATGGTGACGCGACGCTGCCGGTGTCGAGGTGATCCCGGCCGATTGCGATGGGCGCTGACACCTCGCCGCGCGCAACGAGATCGTTGAGTGCGAGTGCGAACCGTGCGCGCTCGCCCTGCCCCAGCCAGCAAATGCGTGCGGGCAATCCTTGAAACGCAATACGTTCGCGCGCGAGCGTGATCCATCGGCGCAAATGTGCATCGTGCGGAAACAGTTCGAGCACAAGTTCGTCGGTGCGATGAATATCCGCCGGATTTCCAGACAGCGCGACCCAGCGAAACGGGCCTTTTCCCTCGCAAAAGAGCGGCCGAATGTACTCGGGAACGAAGCCCGGAATCCGAAACGCATCATCCACGCCCGCATCAAATGCGACGGTGCGAATGTTGTTGCCGTAGTCAAAGGTGATCGCACCACGGTCTTGCAGTGTGCGCATCGCGCGCACATGCGTGACGACCGACGCGGTTGCGAGCGCGATGTAGCGCGCCGGATCGGTCGCTCGCAGCTCTGCGGCCACGTCGATCGACATTCCGGCGGGGAGATAGCCGACCAACATGTCGTGCGCGCTGGTTTGGTCGGTGAGTACGTCGGGTGTGATACCGCGACGCACCAATTCGGGGAGCACGTCGGCCGCATTGCCTTCCAGCGCGACCGAGAGCCCGGTGCGCGACGCTTGCGCCTCACGCAGCCATTGTAGCGCTTCATCGAGCGATGACGTTGCGCGATCGCAGTAGCGCGTTTCAATCCGTTTGGCGATGCGCGTCGGATCAATCTCTATGCCCAACACGGCCGCGCCATGCATCGCTGCAGCGAGCGGTTGCGCGCCACCCATGCCGCCAAGTCCCGCCGTAACGACCAAGCGACCGGCGAGCGTGCCATCGAAGTGTTTTGCGGCGACAGCACCGAATGTTTCGTACGTGCCCTGCACGATGCCTTGTGAACCGATGTAAATCCACGAGCCGGCCGTCATCTGTCCGTACATCGTGAGTCCCATCTTTTCGAGGCGGCGAAAATCATCCCAGTTCGCCCACCGTCCCACGAGATTGGAATTGGCAATGAGGACGCGCGGTGCATCGGCGTGCGTGCGAAAGACGGCGACAGGTTTTCCGCTCTGCACGAGCAACGTTTCGTCATTCGCGAGCGTGCGCAGCGT
>JANXUN010000677.1 GCA_025356185.1 Gemmatimonadaceae bacterium | reverse complement strand
TTTAAGGCCAGGTGCTCCATCTCTTTTTTATTAATAACAGGTAAAGTTCCTTCGTGGTTCTTCTCTGCGTCTCTGCGACCTCTGCGTTAAAAAACCCGCAGTTCCCCGAAGTTACCGCGCGAACGGACTCGCGAACTTGGGATTGGCAATCAGCGTGCTGTCGGTGAGCGTTCCCAGAAATGCCACCAACGCGGACTTTTGCGCACCCGTCAGATTGAGTCGCTGCGGTTGGTTGCCTTGGCGCAATCGCTGATCGAGATTCGGATTGTTTTGCACGCCTGAATTGTAGAACTCGACCACTTGCTCGAGCGACGTGAAGCGTCCGTCGTGCATGAAGCGTCCGCGGATCGCGACATTGCGCAGCGAGGGCACCTTAAAGCGGCCGACGCCAGCGCCGACGTCGGTCACGGTGGCATCAAGTCCAGTGTTGTGAATATTGTCGGCGATGAACGCTTCGCTGGTGTGACAGCGTACACATCCGCCGGGCCCGTTAAACACTTGCAAGCCTTGCAACTCTAGGGCGGTAAGGACCGCAGGAAAGTTTGGGGGACCGCCCGTGAACGCGCGATCATATCGTGCTCCCGCAGACACGATCGAGCGCACGTACTGCGCCAATGCACGAGAGACGCGATCGGTGTTGATGTCGCTCGTACCAAAGGCAGATTCGAACAACGGCGCATAGTACGACGTCGCTTGGATCTTGGTGAGCAGGTCGGGGAGCGTCATCCCCATCTCCACACTGTTCTGAATGGGTTGCAACACCTGATCTTCGAGCGCGTTGGCACGCTCATCCCAAAAGAAATGTCCGCGCTGATAGTACCGAGCGTTCGATAAGCTCATGCTGTGTCGGCCCGTCAGACCGCCTGCGAATCCCGCGCTCAGTTGCGCCGTGTCGCCAAAACCAAATTGTTGCTGGTGGCACGAGGAGCACGACACGCGGTCGTTGATGGACAGGCGTCGATCGTGAAACAGGACGCGACCCAGCGTGGCTCCTGCGTTGCTGATCGGATTCGTCGCGGGCGTGTTATCCGTCGTGCTCGCCGCGAGCCCTTGTGCACCGACGTTGCTGAAGTATCCGGGTAACGGTGACGTCGCGTCCGAATAGTTGAACGCGGTCGTGAACGTTGGCGATACGAGGTCGTTTGCGAACGCGACAATTGGGAATGCGTTCGTCGCCGATTGACCGGATGCATCGCGTGCTACGACAGTCGCGGTAACGATTCCCGTACTCGTGGGTGCACCGACGATGCGACTCCCAACGGCGACCAGCCCATTGTCAGTCGGCGAAAATGTGATGGTGTACGTCAGCGCCGAGGAACCACCGACAAACACGGTGTTATTCTTGCACGCGTCGTAATTAAATGTCGCGCCGACAACGGCACCTTGCGCCGTATTGCCAGAGGCCACGGTAATCGGTTGCGCATTGTCACGCACCACGATGTTGACGGTGCGTGTCGCAGAGTGACCAGTTGCGTCTTTCGCGGTGACGGCAACGACAAACGTGCCGCTCGCGAGCGGCGTGCCCGCAATGCGTCCCGCCGAAAACATCAGTCCATTCGCTGAGGGCAGAAATGTGGCGCTGAAGATCAAACGGGTGCCACGAAGCCCTGCGAATGCGAGCGCCGACGCGTCGAACGTAAACGGCGCGCCGACTGCTGCCGATGCGTCGATCGCACCATTCACCGCACTGATCGCGGCGACGTCGGGGCCGTTGGTGGTCGATGAAGGCGCGGTCGCATCACGCGCGGTCGAACAGGCAGCGACGACAAAGGGGAGGAGCGCACCCACCAGCGCACGACGATGCAATGTTCCTTCCCAGATTGTGATCATCTGTTCCACGGGCGTAACGGGGAGCACGAGGCGGCGGCGAACTACCCGTACAACAGACTAGCCGCGCAGCTCCCTACGTCAGCGTGGTGCCCTACGGCGTGACGCGGACGCCTTTCGCGTGCGCCGCGAGTTGCCGCGAGAAGTTCACGCAGACAATGATGAGCGCAGAGAACAGCACCGTGAATGCAACGTACGCGACGGTTGCGGTTGTTGGCTCCATGCCGCTATCGGGGCCGGGCATCGAGATCGACATCATGAGTCCGTACAGCGCAAGCAATGGCAGCACGGCAGCCATAAAGACGAAGCTCAGTAGCTTGGCGGTTTTTGGTGTGATCATTGGCGGCGACTCAGGTCGAGAAACGGTGAGGACCAGAACAATCGTAAGGTATTCGAGCCACCGAACAACGGGGAGTGGCTATTCCTCCCAAATCTCGACACCGGCCTCTGTGACTCGATGAGAAATTAGCGGCAACGGTGGCTCGGCCTCATCGGCGATACGGATTGCCTTGGTCAATACATCCAAGCCGTTGCGCACGCCCTCGCGATCGCGCGCGAACACCGTTCCCAGCGGTTCGCCAGCGCGAACGATATCGCCGGGAAGCGCCGTGATGACAAATCCCACGGTGTGGTCGACGGTATCCGAGACGGTGTTACGTCCGCCGCCCAATAGCGTGATGCCTTTGCCAATGGTGCGCGGCTCGACTTGTGCGACCACGCCATCGCGTGACGCAAAAAAGAGCTCGCACTCCTGCGCCTGCGGCAGTAGCGACGGATCATCGACGACGCGCGGATCACCGCCCTGCGCTTCAATGATCTCCTGAAATTTACGAGCTGCTTTGCCGCTTGAGATGGCAACCTCCATGCGACGTCGTGCATCGTCGCGATCGGTGGCGACACCACCAAGCAACAACATTTCCGCGCCGAGTGCATAGGTGACTTTCATGACGTCGGGCGGTCCTTCGCCGCGTAAGGCATGAATGGATTCTTCAACTTCAAGTGCGTTGCCGCATGCGCGTCCCAACGGTCGATCCATCGCAGTGAGCAGCGCCACCACTGGACAACCATAGTCGGCACCGAGGTCGATCATCGTCTTCGCAAGCGCGAGACCTCGATCGAGATCCGGAAGAAATGCGCCTGAACCATGTTTTACGTCGAGCACCAATCCCGTGAGCCCTTCGGCGAGTTTTTTCGACATGATGCTCGCACTAATCAGCGGAATGCTTTCTACGGTCGCTGTCGCATCACGCAGCGCGTACAACTTGCGATCTGCCGGCGCAATCTCTCTCGTTTGGCCAATCAAGGCGCACCCGATGCGCTCGATGAGACGTGTTGCTTCGGCCAGCGACAAGTCCGAGCGAAAACCAGGGATCGATTCGAGCTTATCGAGCGTACCACCAGTGTGACCCAGCCCGCGACCCGACATCATCGGCACCGCCACACCCAACGACGCAACGAGCGGAGCCAAGATGAGAGAAATCTTGTCGCCAACGCCGCCGGTAGAATGTTTGTCGATGCGTGCGGCGGTCACGTGCGTGAGATCCAGCGACTTTCCGCTGTGCAGCATGGCATCGGTCAGCGCGCCGATTTCGTCGCGATCAAGGCCCTTAAAGTAGATCGCCATCGCCAGTGCCGACATCTGATAGTCGGGGACGTGGTCGGCCGCATAGTCGTGCATGAGCGTGCGCCATTCGGAGGCGCTCACCTTCCCGCCGTCTCGCTTCCGTTCGATCAGGGCGCGCGCAAGCATGGTCACTTGCGCGATGGTGTGTACGAGGTCTTCATGAT
>JANXUN010000660.1 GCA_025356185.1 Gemmatimonadaceae bacterium | reverse complement strand
ACCGGCAATGGTGGACTCTATGTGTGGGGTGTGCACTTCTCATCGACCGGGATGTTTGTCAGCGATATGTTGGCGGGGCTCATTCGGGTGACGCCGGCAACCAGATAGCTGCGCAACCCCTTCCGTCGCACGGCCCCGAGCGCGAACCTTCGTGGCCATGCGACGGACCTTTTTTCTCATCGGGGCGCTGTTAATCGCCCACGTAGCGCTGCTGATGGTGACGCCTTCGGGCGCCACCAAGGCAGACACGTCAGAAGGTCTCGACGTCGGGATTGTTTTTGATGTCGGAGGACGCGGCGATAAGTCGTTCAACGACGGCGCGTACCTCGGTGGCCTGCGCGCTGCCAAAGAGCTGGGGGCGCGCGTGCGGTTTATTGAACCGGGCGAAGGTTCCGATCGCGAAGCGGGGCTGCGATTGCTTGCGGCCGAACATGTAGACATCGTGATCGGCGTGGGATTCATCTTTACTGACGACGTGAACACGTTGGCTAAAGAGTATCCCGATGTGCGCTTCGCGGGCGTCGATTACGCCGTGTCAACTGATAGTCTTGGCAATGCGTTGCCGCTGCCGCCGAATTTGGTCGCGCTCAAATTTCGCGAAGAGCAGGGATCGTTTCTTGTCGGCGCACTCGCGGCGCTCGTTGGTAAGAGCAAGAAGGTCGGATTTATTGGCGGCATGGATATCGCGCTCATCCACAAATTTGAAGCGGGCTATCGTGCGGGTGTGAAATACGTTTGCCCCGATTGCGAGGTGTTGGTGGCGTACGCGGGCGTGACACCCGAGGCGTTTCGCAATCCTGGCAAAGGCAAGGAGATGGCGCTCAGTCAGTTCAGTCAAGGCGCGAACATCATTTTTCATGCGTCCGGTTCAACGGGACTTGGCGTGTTCGAGGCGGCACGATCCGCAGGCAAACTTGGTATTGGCGTCGACGCCGATCAGTACAATGAAGCGCCGGGCTTTGTGCTCACGAGCATGGTGAAAGGCATCGACGAATCGGTGTTTCAAGCGGTGAAGGCCGTGAAGGAAGGACGCTTTCAGGGCGGCATACAACAATTTGGTTTGGCGGAGAAAGGCGTCGGCTACATCTACGACGCGCACAACAAAGCGCTGATTCCCGACGCGGTTCGCGCGCGTCTCAATCAGCTCACCGCAGACATTATTTCTGGCAAGATCAAAGTGCCGAGCACGCGTTGATGTCGAGTGCGACGCCGATGACCGTGCACATGCGCGGTGTCGTGAAGCGATTTGGCGCCGTCGTGGCCAATCGCGATGCATCGCTTGAAGTCGCGACTGGCGAGATTCACGCCCTCGTTGGCGAGAACGGTGCGGGCAAGAGTACGCTCATGCGCGTGTTAGCGGGCATGTACGCGCCCGACGCTGGCACTGTGCATGTGAACGGCCGCGATGTCACCGGTTGGTCCACGCAGGCGGCGATTGCCGCTGGTGTTGGCATGGTGCATCAGCACTTCATGCTCGTGCCCACGCTCACCGTCGCTGAGAATGTCGTGCTGGGTATGGAGCCGATGCACGGCGTGCGCGTCGATATGCCCAAAGCGATCTCTGATGTTCGTGCGTTGTGCGTGAAGAGCGGACTCCATGTCGATCCGTCGGCCAAGGTCGCGGATCTGAGTGTTGGCGAAGCACAGCGCGTCGAGATTCTTAAAGCGTTGTATCGCGGTGCGCGCATTTTGATTCTCGACGAACCCACGGCGGTGTTGTCGCCGCCTGAAGTGCGCGATCTGTGGGACGTGTTGCGTGCGCTCAAGGCTGATGGCGGTACTGTCATCCTCATCACGCACAAGCTTGACGAAGTGATCGCCGTGTCTGATACGATTACTGTGATGCGCGCGGGCATGACCGTATCGCGATTCGCGACGGCTGGTACGACGCCGCGGGAGATCGCGAAAGCGATGGTGGGACGCGATGTGTCGCTGGCGCTCGATGCCCTGTCAGCGCCCACGGTGTCGTCTGCGCCGCACGCGGGCGGAGGTTCGTCTGATCGCGCGCTGTTACGCGTGTCGGGGCTTACGGTGAAATCCGATCGTGGGACCAGTGCGGTGAACAACCTCTCGTTTGAGATTGCCCCGGGTGAAATTCTCGGCATCGC
>JANXUN010000617.1 GCA_025356185.1 Gemmatimonadaceae bacterium | reverse complement strand
GGTCGCGGGTGACGCGACGATTCCCGCGGCGCGCGTGCGTCGTGAGTGCGCGCACGTACTTGTCGATCAAGCGGCCGCAGGCGGAATCAGTTCGATCTACGACAGCGCGAGCTATCGCAAGATCGCTACCTAACCGCGCGTTAAAACCGAACCGGGCTCGCCTGCTCCCACGCTCGCGACATACCGGTTGAATGCGGATCCGTCAACAACTGTCCCAACGCGAGATGCGGATAGATGTCCGCGTAACTCCGAATCTCGGTGCTGCTCACACGCTTCATGATGAACCACGGCTTGAGTTCAGCCGGCTGCGTAAGCCCCGCGGCACCGAGCACTTCAAAGAAGCTCTTGAGCGTCTCGCGATGATAGCGCGCCACACGCTGCGATTTGTCGCCGACGTGCAATCCGCCCACAAGCGCAGGATCCTGCGTTGCGACACCGGTGGGACATTTGTTGCTGTTGCACTGCAACGCCTGAATGCACCCCAACGCAAACATCATCGCGCGCGCGGCATTCACCATGTCGGCGCCTAAAGCGACCTTGGTCGCGATCGCAAACCCACTGTTGACTCGCCCCGACGCGATCACGCGAATGCGGTCGCGTAATTCGGCGGCGACCAATGCATTGTGTACGAACGACAGTCCTTCGTTGAGCGGGGTGCCCACGGAATCAGAAAATTCAAGCGGCGCGGCACCAGTACCACCTTCACCACCGTCAACCGTGATGAAGTCTGGCGTGATGCCAGTCTGCAGCATGGCCTTCACAATTCCTAAAAATTCGTGACGCTTGCCCACACACAGCTTGAACCCCACCGGCTTACCGCCCGACGCATCGCGCAGCGTTTTGATAAACGCAATTAATTCAAGCGGCGTGCTAAAGGCCGAGTGCGCTGGCGGTGATAACACATCTTTCCCTGGCTCCACGCCGCGAATGGCGACGATCTCTGGCGTCAACTTTGCCGCAGGCAAAATGCCGCCGTGTCCCGGTTTTGCGCCCTGCGATAACTTGATCTCAATCATCTTCACATTCGACAGCGCCGCGCGTTTTGAAAACTCTGTTTCGCTAAAGCGGCCGCTCTTGTCACGCGCACTAAAATATCCGGTGCCAATCTGCCAAAAGAGATCGCCACCCGGATCCAAGTGATACGGACTGAGCCCGCCTTCGCCAGTGTTGTGCGCAAAACCACCGAGTTTCGCGCCCGTGTTGAGCGCAAGCACGGCATTCTTACTCAGCGAGCCATAACTCATCGCCGATACATTCAACACCGATGCGCTGTACGGCTGCTTGCAATCCGGTCCGCCAACAACAACACGCGCCGCTGTCGCGTCGGGGTGCACCGGTGCGAGCGAGTGATTGATCCATTCGTAGCCAGTTGCGTACACATCCTTCTGTGTGCCAAACGGCAACGTGTCTAACTCGCCCTTCGCGCGCTGATACACCAACGAGCGCTCATTCCTACTGAATGGACGGCCATCACTGTTGGACTCAACGAAATACTGATTGATCTCTGGGCGAATCTTCTCAAACAGATAACGCGCATGCCCGATGAGCGGGAAATTTCGCTTTATGGCCTGCTTCGTTTGCGCCATGTCCGCGATACCGCGCCCGACGGCCGGCAAGATGATTAACAGCGACCATAAGATCGGCGGCCACACGAACGACAGCGCGGCGACCGACATCAAAATGATTGCCGAGCCAATAAGGAAGAGGAGGCGCATCTGTGACAGTCTCGGCCGGGAGGGTGAGAATCCTTAGCGGCAGGTTTATCGGGCGCCGTTGAGAGCCTATTTGAGCGTCACCAATACCGATTGCATATACACCTTTTGCTGTGTGCGCTGCGTCTCGTCAAACCAGTCGATCTTGTCGGCCATTGACATCGCATCTTGAACTGCCCGTCGCGCTGCCGGCACATCGCGACGCATCATGTGCGCGTCGGCGAGCAGCAAATAGCCTGCGATCTCCTCCGGAAATGCCGCCACCAGCCGCATACCAGAAGCAACGGCCGAATCCACGGGGCCCCGTGCAAGCCAAGCGCGCGTGACGGTACTCGCGAGTGCGTAGGTGGGCGCGATGTCGTATCCGACACGCGCACTCACCGAGCGAAGCGTGCGATCGAGCACACGCGTTTCGTCGCCGAGGTGCTTGAGCAGCGTATCATCAGCGGCCGCGTCGATTCCCCATACTCGATCGTCGCTGATGAATCGCAATGCGGCGGGAATAGTGACCAGTGGCGTGTCGGTGTGACCAAGCCCCGTGCCATCAACACGCGATACGCGGAACGTCTCGGGCGACAGGTCGCGCACGAACATTAATAGTCGTTCCACGCCATTGACCGCGCGCGGCTCAAGTGATCCCGCCGACAGCACCAGCGTTCGAACCAGTGTGCGCGCGCGCGACGAAGGCGGTTCTGTGCGCGCCGTGGAGACCTGTCGCTGCAGACAGTCTTGGACGGCGCTGAATGTGGAATCGGAAATCGACGGACTGATTGCCACCACCGCCTGAAACGCCTGTGGCGCGCGGCAATACGTGAGCAGCGCAAACCGACCGCCCAACGAATGACCTATCAGCGTGCGATAAGGAACTGTTCGATATTCGTGATCGACAAACGGAATCAACTCGTCAACAAGAAATCGTGTGAACAGCGCATCGTTTTGTGAAAGATCCACGCGGCGATCGCCGTGCTCAATCGCGACGACAATCTGTGGCGGCATCTGCGAAGTTTGCGCGTCACTGCGCACATCATAACTCGCACTCGCGGTGGTGACGTCAAAAAACGCACGCACCTGACCGTCCAGCAAAAACGCGACGGGGTATCGCTGGCGGGCGACGCCATAGTTGAGGGGCAGGCTCACGTGCAGCACGCGCGATTCG
>JANXUN010000567.1 GCA_025356185.1 Gemmatimonadaceae bacterium | reverse complement strand
ACTGCGTCGCGGCGAAGGAGCCCGGACGTGACCGCGCTGTCCGCCATGTCGTCATGATGATCCGCGATCTCGCGACGCTTTTCACGATTGACTAACAGTTCGCCGATGACCCAACCAGCACCACCGCGCAGACGAATCTGGTGCGGCGTGCAACCAAGGTACCGCTGACACGTGTTGCGGAACGCGCTGCCCGAGGGGAAATCGAGCGCGCTCGCAACGCCGTCAGCGCTGCGCGACCCGTCTTCCAACATGCTCGCGGCGACAATTAAACGACCCCAGGTAAGCAATTGGTGCGGCGGTGGCAGCTGCGCACCTTCGAGTCGTTTGGACAACAAACGACGCGACACGGCAATGAGACGTGCAAGACTATCCGGTGTGAGACGCTCGTGCGCGCGCGTGACCGAGAGCATGACAGCGTCGCGTACAACGCTGCGCAATCCGGCCAAATGCGGCTTGAGCAAGCTCGACACGCTGCGCGCTTCCGCTTGATCGAGCAACTGCGCCAACAACGCTGGCGTATCCGTCTCTTCCGCGACAATCAATACATCGATACCACATCGTCCCGCGTCAAACATGTCCCGTGCACGCTCGCGCGTGACGTCGACGTACGCAACCAGCGCAGCGCGCGGTACACGAACGCGCAGTTGTCGCACACGCTCGAAGTCGGCGCGGCCATCGACGTAGAGGTCGAAGACCACCACGTTGATCGGTCCACGCTCGCACGCACGCGTAAGAGAGGTCCAGTCGTCGCAGGGCACGAAGCGATACCGGTCGCGCGCCGCCGAACGGAGACGAGCGAGCCGAGGCTCGTGAGCGAGGAGCGTCGCAATTACACCCATGCGACGGTCCGGCTAAGTAAGAGTAGACATTGGGCACGCATCACCCATTGGACGCGGCTGCCCCGAAATACGTCACAGGTGTAACACTCCCCGCTGAGGGCGCACCGCGAATGCCGTGTATTCACAGGTGCCATAGGCTAGTTTTGAGGAGACGACGCGTTCCCCTCTGTGTCACTTCGTGCCACCACCGTGACGGTTCCTGTATTGCGTGATCGACTGGCACTTCTCGACGCCACGTTTCAAGAGTCGCCCGATTTCGTGACGCTGATGACGTCCGACGGTGCGCTGCTGGATGCGAATCGCAGCGCGTTGGCGTTTGCGCAGTCGACGCTGGCCGATGCGATGGGGGCGGCCGTGTGGGACGCCGTCGGTTGGCAGCAGCATCCGGCTCTTGCGCGATGGCTTCGCAACGCGGTGCAGCACGCCGATGCTGATGAGGCGCAGGAGTTCACACTCGACTACCTGAGTGCTCCGGAAACGCGAAGCGTCATTCGCTTTCGGCTGCGCGTCTTCCCGATTCGCGTGAGCGATCAGGTCGCCATGAGCTTAGTGGGGGCGGATATCACAGCGCACGTGATTTCCTCCGAACGTGCGAACGCACAGAACAGTGCTGATCGCAAGGCTACGCAGTCGGCGCTACGCGAGTCGGAAACCCAGTTTCGCGCGGCCATCGATGCGGGGCAGGATCTGTTCGTGATCGCGCGCACGGTTCGCAATCCCGACGGAGTGATCGTCGACTTTGTCGTCACTGAGGCGAACGCGCGGGCTGTCGCAATGAGTGTGGCAGGGCGCACGAGAGAGGATTTGATCGGTCGTCCATTGCTCGATGTGTCAGAGCCTAGCAGGCATACCGGCTTGTGGGAACAGTGCTGTCGCGTGGTCGCGACCGGCGAGCCGTTTTTGACCGTTCAGTCTGTCCCGCTCCCTGATGCGCCGGCTCGCTGGGTGCAACGTCAAATCGTGAAGATGGGCGATAGTGTTGCGATTTCCTCGCGCGACGTGACCGCGAGTCGACGCGAACACGAGGCGCTTGAGGCCAGCGAGGCGCGTCACCGTCAGCTCTTTGAGTCGAGCGGCGCGATTCAACTCATTGTTGATGCAGTCAGCGGCGTCATCATCGATGCGAATCCGGCGGCCGAAGAATTTTACGGATGGACGCGGGCGACAATGCTCTCGATGCGCATCGACGATCTGGACGAACAAGCGGCGACCGGCGCGTCGCCGAACGCGCTCGCTGACGCGCTCGTGTTCGCACAGCGTGTCACGCGACGTCATCTCATTGCGACCGGCAATCGACGCGACGTCGAAGTCGCAGGGAGCCCGGTCGTGATCGACGGACGCGACGCGCGACACATGATTGTGCACGACGTGTCAGATCGCATTCGCGCCGAGCAACAGCTTCGTGAATCAGAAGCGCGCTTTCGTGCCGTCGTCACGGGGATGAGCGAAGGCGTGGTGGTGCACGACGCCAGTGGAGCGATTCGCGTGTTCAACCCCAGCGCGGAACGCATCCTTCGGTTGTCCGGCGCTCAGTTACTTGGCTTGCAGCCGGTCGATCGCGAGTGGCAAGCCGTGCACGAAGATGGCAGTCTGTGGCCTGTGACCGATCATCCCGCGATGATCGCGCTGCGCAACGGCAAGAGTCAGCCGCGCGCCCTGATGGGTGTGCGTCGCGGCGATGATGAGTTCACGTGGCTGCACGTCACGGCCGATCCTATCATTCGTCCTGGAGAATCGCGACCGTATGCGGCCGTTGCCGTGTTTTTTGATGTGACCGAGCATCGCAATGCTGAGGAACGTTTGCGGCAGGCGCAGAAGCTCGAAGCCGTCGGACAACTCGCGGGTGGTATCGCGCACGACTTTAACAACTTGCTCACCGTCATTCGGGGGGCGACAGGTTTCGTGCTGGATTCTGTTGGTGAATCCTCTCCGCATGCCAGTGACTTGCACGCAATTGAGCGGGCGTCGGAACGCGCCGAGGCCCTGACGCGTCAACTTCTCGCCATCGGTCGACGTCAATTGCTGCGCGCCGAAGCAGTCGATCTCAGCGCACTCGTCAAAGAACAGCTGCCGATATTGCGCGGATTGTTGCCACGCACCGTGTTCGTGAACAATCGATTGGACGAGGCACCGGTGATCGCGCGGTTGGATCGTCGACATGTCATCGATGCCCTTCGGGCGCTCGTCGACAATGCGCGACTCGCAATGCCGCTCGGCGGCACGCTCACGATTGCCACGACGACGCGCCGCATGGAGCGGCCGCCGTTGGGCCCCGACGCGGACGCGCCGCGATCATTCGCGGTGATGGAGGTCATTGATACCGGCGAGGGGATGAGCAACGAAATTCGCATGCGCGTTTTCGAGCCATTTTTTTCGACGCAACCGTTCGGTGCGAATCGCGGTATGGGGTTGGCATCGGTGCATGGCATCATGACGCAACTCAACGGATTTGTCGAATGCGATTCGTCACCGGGAAAAGGCACGGCGATTCGTTTGTATTTCCCCGAGGCCTCTGCCGACGAAGTGAAGGGAGCAACGCCTACCGGCGTTCGCGCGCTGCCGACGCGTGGCGTGCTGATGGTGGACGACGACGCGTTGTTGCGAGATCTCGGCCGACGGATGCTCGAGCGATTGGGTAACTCGGTCGCTGTAGCGGCATCAGGTTCTGAAGCGTTGGCGATGCTCGAACGCAGCATCGAGAATGTGTCGGTGCTTGTGAGTGATCTCACGATGCCAGGCATGAGCGGCATGGAGTTGCTGACGGCGACTCGCGCGCGCTATCCGACGTTGCCGCTGGTGGCGATTAGTGGATTCTCAATGGACCCGGAGATACGGCACGCGCTCGATCAGCTCCGCATTCCATTTCTCGGCAAACCGTTTACCAGCGAGCAACTGGCGCGTGCGATCGACACCGCACTCAAGGCACCGCGCTGATTGCGCGCGCCTTACAGCAGCGTGTGCTGTCCCGCATCTCGCCGGGGTACAATGTGGCACGCGCGACACCGTGCTTCGTAACTGTCGGCCGCGCCGACCATAATTATGGGTGAATCGTACGGCGCAGGTTTGCCGTCGATTAATCGTTGTGTACGACTTGCTGGTCCGCCGCACATCACGCAAATGGCGTGCAGCTTGTCGACGACTTCGGCGATGGCCATCAGCATGGGCATCGGACCAAAGGGTTCGCCGCGAAAATCTGCGTCGAGTCCGGCGAGAATCACGCGACGTCCGCGATTGGCGAGCGCCGACGCCACTTGTACGATCCCCGCGTCGAGAAACTGCGCTTCATCGATCGCAATGACTTGCGCCATCGGATCGAGACGCAGCATAACCTGCGCCGACGAATCGACGGGCGTGGCGTGAACGGTCCGCAGGTCATGGCTGGAGACCGCCATCAATCCTGCGTACCGATCGTCTAAATGCGATTTGAACACTTGTACGCGTTTGCGTGCAATCGTTGCGCGACGCACGCGACGCATCAGCTCTTCTGATTTGCCGCTGAACATCACGCCGGCCACCACTTCGATCCAGCCGCCCGTCAGTTGGTAGCCGCCGTTCATTGCATCATGCCTCGTCGTTTCGGTCCGTGCGGGGAAGCGTTGAACGCTTCGCGTGCTTCAACTTGTCACCGCGCTGCGCCCATTCCGATGTCCCCTCGGTGCGTTCTTGCGGCGGGCGATCGCCGAACGAGCGTCGTGCGCCAGCTGTTCCGAAACTGTCGCGTGATCCACCTGACGGCGAGCGGTCGCGGGAACCGCCTCGTGCGTCATCACGACCGCCTGCGCGAGGACCGCGAGCGTCTGGACGCGCATCGCCGCGACCTTCGGAGCGACTGTCAGTGCGAGGCTTGCCGCGAAACGGCGGACGTTCGCCGGTACGCGCATCGCTCGAACGCGCATCGCCGCGAGGGGCGCCGCGCGGTGATGCGTCTTTGCGCGGCGGTCCAAAGGTGCGAGGTGGACGCCGTTCTGCGCCGCCACGGCTGTCCGTCCGTTCATCGATTCGCGCACTGAGCTTGCGACCTCGCAGCGTCGCTTCCGCGAGCGCCTTCACCGCACGCGCCGCGTCGTCTGATGCGAGTTCCACCGTCGTGTGCGACTCAAACATTTCTACGGCGCCGATCCGATCACCATCGATGCCGGCTTCGTTTGCGACGGCACCAACGATGTCGCCGACGCGTACCATATCACGTTTTCCGACGGCGAGAAAAACACGCTGCTTCCCTGCGTTCGACGCGCTGCCCGATGCGGCACCGCCGGCCATCACGGTAAGTGCACGCGCTGCGCCGCCGCGTGAATCGAGTGTCGGCACCGCTGCGCGCTTGAGCATCGCGACGTCTTCGAGCGCGCTTTCGTATAACCGGAGCGCCGCTGCGGCCAATTCCACCGCATCAAACGATTCCAGCAATGGCGTGAGCAATGCGAGCTCGCTCGCACTCGGGCCGCTGCGTTGCTGCACTGCACCGACCAGCGCGGCACGTAGTTTGTGCACCCGCGCATGCGAGACACGTTTGCGTTCGGGGGCCACCCACGCGGTTGCCGACCCTTGAGACAACCGCGCGAACGCGGGTAGTTCTTCGGGCGTCAGCAAAGCAACGGCGTCAACTGGTCGTGTTGCCAGCGCTTCCGTAAGCGCCTCCGCCGATGCGGGCGCATCCCAGAGCACCACGAGCGCGACGTGCTGCGACGTGGGCTGACGTACCACTTGCACGAGCAGCCCATCGACGGTGAGTCCAAGGCGTGTCAGCGCGCGATGTGCGTCAGCAGCAGACACATCAGATGCCGTCACCACGACTACTGACGGCGGATCGACGGCATCGAGTACGGCGCGCAGCGCTTCCGCGCGTCCCGTGAGCGCTGTGAGCACGTACTTGGGCGCAACAGCTAGCGGCGTCTCGCCGGCGGGCGGTGGCGCGATGCGACGCGCGCGGTGCAGCTGCGCCTCGAGAAATGCTTCGACTGCTGGGGTTTCGTTATCGATCGTGACGACACGCATCGCGTCGGTCGACGTATCACCCAGCAACGACAGCAACGATTCGGCGTCGCCGTGGGTGAGTATGTCATCAAGGCCAATGATGACCAAGGCTTTGAGGCCGCCCAGGCTCATCGCGGAATCTTTCCGCAGCGCCAGTAAGTCGGACACCGTTCCGGTGACCACGGCCGCGGGTGCGCTGGCCAGTACGCGACGTGCGCGAGTGACGCTGCTGACGGGCACGACGCGAGTGGAATCGTCGGCGAGAAGAATGCGCGCCTGTTCGGCGGCACTGAGTGCTTGCTCGGTGGTTGGCGTGATAATCACGCACGCGGGAGCCGCGTGGTCGGTTACACCGCGACTGCGTTCCACCCCTGCGCGCATGGCCGCAGCCATCGTACGCGTATCGGCCGGCCCCTGCAGCACCACGTTCTGGCTGCGCGCCGCGCCTTCCCCTTCGTTCTCGCCCAAGTCCCGCTCCCGTCGATTGTCGAATAGCTCGTGAACTTCCGGCCGCCCAGCGACCGCGAAGGTGCGCCAACACTCATACAGATGGCGCGTGGCGCGTATGTGAAAGCCGCGCTTAGTTTGCGGTCGCCCAGCGCCGCAATCATCCCTGAAGGTAGTCAGACTGCCGAGGGATCTCCACCGTCAAACGCCCGCGCCATGTCCCTGGTTTTCCAGCCGTCAGATAACATTGCCCGTATGAAAGAGTCCGCGACTCTCGCGGTTGCGGCTAAGGCGAGGGCGCTCAAGGCGGCGGGGAAGCCGATTATCGATTTGGGCGCCGGCGAGCCCGATTTTGATACGCCGCAATTTGTGATTGACGCGGCGTTTAAAGCGGTGGCTGAAGGCGCGACGCACTACACGGCCACCGAAGGGATTTTGCCGTTGCGTGAAGCGATCGCCGCCGACGCAAATAGGCTGGCACACGCGGGATTGCCGCGCGTGGCGGCCGACGAAGTGGTGGTGTCTAACGGCTCGAAGCAGTCACTGTACAACGCCTGCGTCTGCTGTTTCGGACCTGGCGACGAAGTACTGGTTCCGACGCCGTCATGGACGAGTTACTACGAGATGTTGGGGTTGGCGCGCGCAACGGCGGTGCCAGTGTACGGCGACGCATCGAACTCGCTCAAAGTGACCGCCGATCAACTGCGCGACGCTGCCACGTCGCGCACGCGTGGTCTGATGCTCAATTCGCCCAGCAATCCGACCGGCGCGGTGTATTCGCGCGACGAACTGCGCGCGATTCTCGATCTTGCGGCGGAACGCAATTGGTGGGTGTTGTCGGACGAGATTTACATGCGCATCGCGTACGACGGACCCGCGGCGTCTGCGCTTGAGTTGGCACCAACGCGCGACAACCTGATTGTCATAAACGGTGTTGCGAAAGCGTACGCGATGACGGGATGGCGCATCGGCTGGTCGATCGCTCCTGTTGCCGTCACGAAGGCGATGACGGCATTTCAGTCGCACGCGACGTCGAATTCAGCCGCCGTGTCGCAGTACGCGGCGTTAGCAGCACTTGCGCGCGTTGAAGACGCCGACGCCGCGGTGAACGCCATGGTGCGCGCGTTTCACACGCGCCGCGACGCACTGCTCACGGTGTTGCACGCATATCCGTCCGTGAAATACGTGCACCCTGCAGGCGCGTTCTACCTGTACATCAATGTTGCGGGCTTTGCAGGTGCGCCGGACCCCGGATCCGCGTTCGCGTCGCGGGTACTCGAGCAAGAGCATGTTGCGGTGGTGCCGGGCAGTGCATTCTTGACACCCGACTGGATTCGGATGAGCTACGCGACCACGCAGTCTGTTGCCGTCGATGGCCTCACACGCATTTTGCGTTGTCTGCACGGATAGTCGCCGTCACCTGTCTCCGCGCTTCCGTCGCACGTCTACAATCTCCCGCAGTTCGTCTTCCTTCTCTCGTCTCCCTTCTCCCGTCATGATAACAACCATCGTGCTCGTGCAAGCCGATCCCAAGAGTATTCCGGCGTGTGCCGTCGCGCTCGCGGGCATTGATGGCGTGAGTGAGGTCTACTCGGTGTCCGGCGCGTGGGATCTGGTTGCGATCTTACGCGTACCAGATCTCGGGCGCATAGCGACAGTGGTGACGGAGGAGTTTGCGCAGGTGCCGGGAATTGTCCGCACGCAAACGCTCACGGCATTTCGCGCGTACAGTCGCAACGATTTAGAGCAGGCGTGGGATATCGGCGTCGAGTAGCGACGCTGA
>JANXUN010000557.1 GCA_025356185.1 Gemmatimonadaceae bacterium | reverse complement strand
TGCAGATATCGCGCTGAATCCCTGGGGAGCGCTAACCCCGTAACGACGAGCCGTCGTTACGGGGTTTCGCGTTCCATACTGCAGTTATCGCGCTGAATCCCTGGGGAGCGCTAACCCCGTAACGACGAGCCGTCGTTATGGGGTTTCGCGTCGTGTACCACATCCATCACACTTGACTCCCGCCCATGCGTTGCGGCCCGCGCGGGCGGGCTCCATCTTGACGCACCCGGGCGGCATAATGTCCCCGTGTCACCAAGCCAGATGGAGGAGTGGGATGCAGCAGTTCTTGCGCATATCGCGCGGTAGTCGGCGTGCGGAAGGTCGTGTGGCGTCGGCACTCGCAGTCACCATGGGAATCACCGCACTCGCCCTGTTTTCGCAGGCCGCGTTCGCATTCGCTACGGCTCAGGCCAAGCCGCAACTCAGTGTCGAAGCCGAGCGCTCCCCGCAGGGCGCTCGGTTGACGTTTAAAGGGAAAGGATGGACGCCCAGCGGTCGTATCAAAATCACCGGAACGCGCGCGCCGGGTTCGGCGACTCCGCAGGATTTCGGCATGTTTTCCGCGGATAGCGCCGGCAACTTAAACGGACGAAAGGTCGCGCCGTGCACAAGCAATAGCACTGATGAGGGGAGCAGCGAGCAGGTGACCATTACCGCTGCCGACTCGACGAGCGGTGCAAAGGCGACGACGAAGCTGACCGGCGCCGCGTGGGTGTGTCAGTAAGCCGCGCCTGCTGATGTTTGTCGTTTTTGTCGCGCCAGTATTCTCGTCGGCCGCCTCGCAAATGATCGAGGCGGCCGTGTCGTTGGCGCACGCGCGCGTCGCCGTCGTTTCGCAAGAGTCGCTCGAACAGCTGGCGCCGCACATTGCGAGTCAGCTGGCAGGTCATTGGCGTGTGGACGATGTCACGAACACCGAGCAACTCGACGGAGCGGTGCGCGCGCTCGCCAATCGATATGGCACGATTCATCGCTGTTTCGGCGCGTTCGAGCAGTTGCAAGTTCCGCTGGCAGTCGTGCGCGAACGACTCGGTATCGAAGGCCTCTCTAGCGCCGCCGCCGTGAACTTTCGCGACAAAGCGCGCATGAAGGACGTGCTGCGTGAGGCTGGAGTTCCGGTCGCGCGACATGCCCTTGTCGCGTCGCTGGCCGAGGCGGAAGCCTTTGTAGGCGCGGTGGGTTATCCGGTCGTGATGAAACCTCCAGCGGGCGCTGGTGCACGCGCAACGTATCGTGTCGATCACGCAGCGGCGTTACGCGAAGTCATCGCCCAGCACCAGCCCTCGACGCACACGCCGATGCTTGCCGAAGAGTTTTTGCGCGGAACCGAACACTCATTGGAAACGATATCGATTAATGGCGAGGCGATCTGGCATTCGCTCACGCACTACTTGCCGCCGCCGCTGCATGTGCTCGAAAACTCGTGGATTCAATGGAGCGTGCTGTTGCCGCGCAATATTGACGACACGCGCTTCGATGATATTCGAGCCGTGGGATCGCGCGCGCTGCGTGCACTGGGAATGGACACTGGCGTGACGCACTGCGAATGGTTTCGTCGCCCCGACGGTTCACTTGCCATCAGTGAAATTGCCGCACGTCCACCTGGCGCGCAGATCACGACGATGATCGCGCGTGCGAACGACGTCGATTTTGTTGGCGCGTGGGTGCGACTTATGGTTGATGGCACCTTCGACGCGCCAACACGTCGGTACGCAGTCGGTACGGCGTATTTGCGTGGTCAGGGTTCCGGTCGTGTCGTCGGTGTCAATGGCTTCGATGTCGTTGAACAAGAGTTTGGTGCGATGATTTGCGATGTCAAACTCCCGACACGCGGCCAGGTGCCGACAGGCAGTTACGAAGGTGAAGGTTTCATTATGCTGCGCCACGAGGACACGGACGTTGTTATGCGCGCGTTGAAGCGCGTCGTTTCGGTCGTCCACGTGCAACTCAACTGAACTCGCCTTTCGTCTCCAGTCTTCAGTCTTCAGTCTGTAGTCTCCAGTCTCCAGTCTCCCGCCGCTCGTCTCGCTTCTCCCGTCTCCCTTCTCCCGTCTCCACATGCCCACCGTCCTCATGCTGACGCCTGGTTTTCCTGGCGAGATGCCGTTTTTCACGCGTGGATTGTCGATGCAAGGGGCAACGGTCTTGGGTGTCGCGAACGGACCGAGCAGTGATCTTCCCGAACTCACGCGGCGTCATATCGCCGACTACTTGCAGGTGAGCGATCTCTTTACCAATACCGACTCCGCAGTGGCGCAGATTCGGAAATGGTTGCGCGGACGCACGGTGGATCGCGTCTGCTGTCTCTGGGAACCCGGCATCGAACTCGCCGCGCAGATTCGCGAAGCATTGGGCGTTCCCGGACAGTCGTACCAACAAGCGCTGCGTTTTCGCAACAAAGATCTCATGAAGCAAGCGTTGATCGCTGGCGGCGTGCGTGTCCCGCGCGCCGAGACAGCGACATCAGCGGCCCAGGTGTGGGAAGCCGCCGAAAAGATCGGATATCCACTCATCATCAAGCCGATCGCTGGCGCAGGTTCAATGGACACGTTTCGTTGCGACGACAAAGCCGCTGTAACAGCCGCGCTGGCACAACTCGGTCACATTGCAGAAGTCAGCGTCGAAGAATTCATTGATGCCGAAGAGTTCACCTTCGACACGATTTGCGCGCGTGGAGAGATGAAGTATTTCCACGTCGGGTACTATCGCCCGCGACCACTCATCGCGCGGACGAACGAGTGGATCAGCCCGCAAACGTTGAGCTATCGCCATGTGGACGACCCGTGGGTCGCCGGTGGTCGTGCCATGGGTGAAAAAGTGCTCAAGGTCTTGGAATACGACACGGGTTTTACGCACATGGAGTGGTATCGCAAGTCGGACGGTGAAGTCGTCTTTGGCGAAATCGCCGCACGTCCGCCTGGAGCGCGCACCGTCGATCTCATGAATTTTGCGAGCGACGTCGATCTCTTTGCCGGCTGGGCCGAAGCAGAGCTCAAAGGCACGTTCTCGCTCAACATCGAGCGTAAGTACAATTGCGCCTGTATCACCAAGCGGGCACACGGGCAGGGGCGTATTTCGCGCATCGAAGGACTCGACCGACTCCGAGAACGATTCGGCGAATGGATTTGCACGATCGATCTGCTGTCGGTCGGCACCCCACGTCGCGACTGGAAGAGTACGCTGCTCTCCGACGGGTACGTCACCATCCGGCATCCGGACTGGGAGACTATCAAAACCATGGCAGATATGGTGGGCACGCACCTGCAGATGTTTACGCATTGACACGAGCTGGTGCGGTGTGGCGCACAACAAGCGTTGCGCCGATACCGCACTGCAAGTGGCTCCGAGTCAACGTTTCCGCGTGGTAGTCGTGTAGCGCCCAAGGCAACGAGAGCACGGGCGAAGCGGCACGCGCCTTGCCCTATCTCATGGGTAGATGTCGCGCCGCGCTACACTCGGCACGTCTTGGTCTACACCTGCGTTTGGTAACCGTCATGTCCAGAATTCTCGAAGAGCCACCGGTCGACCCCGTCCGTAGTTTTTTCTCGCAAAAATGCGTGATGTTGACGGGCATTGCGTCTGGCGTTGTGGAGCCGCTCGCGGACGAGCCGGCGCACTCATCGTCGTACCAGATGGGACGTCGCGACGGGTATCACGTTGTGGTCGCGCATCTCGCGTCGAGTCGATCCCTTCGTGAGGCGGCCGATAAATGCTTGGCGTTCGGTTGCGGCGTGGACGAGCGCGCAGAGGCGCATCCGTATGGACCAGATTGGTGTCACGGATTTGCACTGGCCACCAAGGACGCTGCAGCGGACATTGCGATGTATGCGGCGACGGAGACCTTGCCTGTCGTCGACAAAGAACGGCTCCGCGCTGCGCGCACCGCGGCCCGGCATCTGTCGCCGCTGTCGAGTCTCTGGCCGTCGCGACCGGCCGCTAAGGACGGTCCGCGCAGCCATCACGAATGGTAGTGCGCGCATAGCGCAAAGAATCAGCGTCGAGGCACCTCTGATGAGGTACGCCTCGACGTCGTTGACCGGTATATTCTCCGGACATGACCAAAAAGACGTCTACGGTGCTCGATGCACGCGCGCTCGATCGAACGCTGCGTCGAATGGCCGATCAAATAGTTGAACTCAATGCCGGAACCGACGGGCTTGTGCTCGTCGGCATTCAGCGACGGGGCGTGCAGCTGGCCGAACGCATCGGCAAATTGATTGAACTGCAAGAAAAGACCACGGTCGCGCGAGGTGCGCTCGACATCACCCTGTACCGTGATGACTTGCAAACCGTCGGTCCGCGACCGGTCGTGGGCGCGACGCATTTGCCGTGGACGCTCGACGAGCAACGCGTCGTCATCGTAGACGACGTGCTCTACACAGGACGTACCGTGCGCGCGGCGCTCGACGAATTGGCGGACTTCGGTCGCCCGTCGCGCATTGCGTTGGCCGTGTTAATCGATCGCGGCGGACGCGAACTTCCGATTCACGCGGACATTGTCGGACGCGCGGTGACCGTGGCGCCTGATCAACGCGTCGATGTCTTTGTCGAAGAACTCGACGGGCGCGACGAAGTCGTTATTGCGTATCGCGAGGTCGAGAGCTAGCGCATGCCGGGACCACTCGGAAAGGATCTTCTCGGCTTAGCTCCGTTGTCCGCCGAACAGATTACTCTTGTCCTCGATACCGCTGTTCCGTTTCGCGAAATCTCCGAACGACAAATTAAGAAAGTGCCGACGCTACGCGGCATGACGATCGTCAATCTGTTTTTCGAAGCGTCCACCCGTACGCGCATCTCGTTCGAATTTGCCGAGAAACGGTTGAGTGCAGACACCGTGAACGTGGCATCAACGGGTTCTAGTGTCTCGAAAGGCGAGACGCTCGTCGATACGGCGCGCAATCTCGAAGCGATGAAGATTGACATGGTGGTGATTCGACACCCCGCATCGGGCGCCGCGCAATTTCTCGCTGAGCGCATTGAGTCAAGTGTGATCAACGCGGGCGACGGCACGAATGAGCATCCCACGCAAGGGTTGCTGGACTTGCTTACACTGCGCGATCGCTTTGGTGATCTCACGGGCAAGCGCATTTGTATCGTCGGCGATGTGCTCCACTCGCGTGTTGCACGATCAAACATCTGGGGGCTCACCAAGCTTGGTGCGCAGGTCGCGGTGTGCGGACCGCGCGCTTTGCTTCCAAACGCCATCGAAGAGATGGGCGTTACGGTGTTCGATCGCGTTGAAGCCGCGATCGAGTGGGCCGATGCACTCAACGTATTGCGTCTGCAACTCGAACGCATGCAAGCTGGCTACATCCCGTCGCAACGCGAATACAATCGCGTGTTCGGTATTACGAAAGCGCGTCTGCAACAGGCGCCGCGCGAACTATGCATTTTGCACCCGGGTCCCATGAATCGCGGCGTGGAAATCGATAGTGATGTCGCCGACGGACCACATTCTGTGATTCTGCGTCAGGTCACGAACGGTGTCGCAGTGCGCATGGCTGTGTTGTACCTCCTCGCCGGCGGCAAGCCGGAACTCGCTGAAGCCGCCAAGAAGGGAGTAGCGTGATGTCGCGTGATGTGCTGTTGAAGGGTGGTCGCATTGTTGATCCATCGCAGCAGATGGATGTGGTCGGCGATGTGCTGTTGCGTGGAGGTCGTGTCGAGTCGTGCGGGCCAACGCTCGGCAGCGTTGATGGCGCTGAAGTCTTCGACTGCGCCAACCTTGTTGTTGCGCCAGGACTGATCGATGTCCACGTGCATTTGCGCGAGCCCGGACGCGAAGACGTGGAGACCGTGGCGACGGGCGCGCACTCGGCAGCGGCGGGTGGCTTTACGGGCATCTGCGCGATGCCCAACACCAAGCCCGTTACCGACAATCAGGCCTCGGTTGGTTTTGTGAAGCGTCAGGGCGAAGCGGCTGGATTCGCGCGCGTGTATCCCTACGGCGCTATCAGCGTGAGTCAAAAAGGCGAGACGTTGGCCGAGATCGGCGAAATGGTTGGCGCCGGCGCGGTAGCGTTTAGCGACGACGGCAAGCCCGTCGAAAGCGCGCACCTGATGCGCACGGCGCTCGAGTATGCGCGCGCGTTCAATGTGCCCGTGGCGGAGCACTGCGAAGACATGTCGCTCGCGCGCGGTGGTGCGATGAACGAAGGCATTGTGTCCGCGCGACTCGGACTTAAGGGGATACCCGCCGAGGCCGAAGAGATTTATGTCATTCGCGACATGCTGCTCGCACGACGCACCGGCGGGCACATTCATCTCTGCCACTTAAGCACGAAAGGGTCGGTTGAACTCGTGCGCTGGGGCAAAGAGCGCGGCATCAACGTCACGACCGAAGTGTGCTCGCACCACATTTCGCTCACCGAAGACGCGGTCGAGGGTTACAACACCAACGCGAAGATGAATCCGCCGTTGCGCACGGCCGCTGATGTCGCTGCGTTGCAAGAGGGGCTCGCTGATGGCACGATCGATTTGTTGGTGACCGATCACGCTCCGCATCACTACGATGAAAAAGAACGCGAATTTGCTGACGCACCGAACGGCATTGTCGGGTTGGAGACTGCGCTCGGCATCAACTGCACGTATCTGCTGCATCGCGGCATCCTTTCGATGTCGCAGATGATCGATGCGATGAGTTGCAAACCTGCGCGCGTTTTTCACTTGCCAGGAGGGACGCTGAGTCGCGGCGCACTCGCTGACGTGACGGTATTCGATCCCATGCATCAATGGACTGTGGACGCCGCGCGATTCAAGTCCAAGGGGCGTAATACGCCGTACGGCGGTCACACGCTCACTGGCGCTGCACGTATTACGATCGTCGACGGCCGAGTCGTGTACCGCGCTGATGCGTGAAGAGCAGGTTGCTGCGCAGGCGATTGTTGACTGCTCGCGCCGACTGCATGCGCGGGGGTTAATAGGCGGCGCGGAGGGGAACTGTTCGGTGCGGCTGCCCGATGGGAGCATGCTGATCACGGCCTCGGGGATTGATAAGGCAACGCTGACGACCTTTGACGTACTTCGCCGCCACGCCGATGGCACGGAGTATCACAGGACGCCGCAGGTTGGTGATCTGGACGACATAGCATCGCGTGACAGTGGGCGCTCCCCGTCGTCGGAGATGCAGATGCACGTCGGGCTATATGCCGCTCGACCCGACGTGTGCGCCATCGTGCATGCGCATCCCCCTGTCGCGACCGGTTTCGCGACGGCAGGGCGGGCGCTGCAGGACGATGTTTTGCCTGAGGTATCGATCGTTGTGGGACCGATTGCGGCAGTGCCGTACGGACGTCCTGGAACGGCAGCCCTTTGGAACGCGATCGAACCGTTCGCGAGAGATCACGAGGTCTTCCTGTTAGCCAACCACGGTGTCACCGTTGTCGGACGCTCGTTGAGTGAAGCAATCGTGCGCATGGAAAGCGTGGAGCAGGCAGCTCGAATTTTGCTGTCGGCCGAACTGCTTGGTGGTGCCCGGGTACTTTCCAAGGATGAAGTGGAGGTGTGGCGTGCGATGCGCCGTGCCACTGCTGGATCCAAAGTCCTTTCATGACGGAGACACACGACGTGTCGATCGACGAAGTTCGCGCGCTCGTAGCGGAACGCCAGCGGTACGACGATTGGTTGAGCGCACTGGGAGCCAAGCGCTTGGAAACTCCTGTACGCGTTTTTGAGCGCGTGCACAGCGACTACGTGGCACGTCGCTCCGACGTGCTCACGCGCTTAAGCGCGTACGTGGATGGCTTGTCGCAGATGGCGGCGCAGTTGGACGAGCGATTGGGTGGCCTGGAATCGCAACTCGGGACACTCGAAGACGAGCGCGCGGAAGCCATGCTGCGCACCGCCGTGGGTGAGTACGATGGCGAGCGATGGGAGCAAGTTCGGCAACACGTCGAAGAACAGATCGCGCACATGGGCGAACAGCGGTCTTCGCTGCTCGTTGAGTCAGACGAAGTGCGCACGCTGCTCTCGAGTGCGCGAGTGATGCCGCCCGCTGCGGTGATTGCTGACGCGGAACCAATAGCGGAACCGTCGAGCGACACGCACGTCGATCTATCGACGACGCGCGAGTTTGTTGTTGCGCATGACGAGTCGCTGACGATTGTGGATGAGCCCGAGACGCTCGTGTTTGGCGACGTACCGACCGCTGCGTATGCGACTGAATCGCTGCACGCCGACGAACTCGCAGAGCTTGACAGTGCGCTCGCGCTTTTTTCAAATGACGACAAAGGCGATCGTTACGATCACGGTCAGCACGCGGACGGTCTGACCGGACTTCCAACGGCGCTCGACGGCGTAGATGTATTTGACGACGCGGAGTTGGGCGACCTCCGGATGTCCCCGCCGTCGCTTGCGCCAACGGCATCGCATGCGAAGTCGACGGTATCACCGCTATCGACCACGACCGCCGACGCTACGTCTTCAACGGCTTCACGCGAAGGCTTCGATGATTTGGCATTTCTGCGGTCGGTCGTCGATGCGACGAGTCCGTCCGCTGCGCCACGCGCGGCCGCGGCTGGCGAGCAAACGAAAACATTGCGCTGCACTGAATGCGGTACGATGAATTTTCCGACCGAGTGGTACTGCGAACGGTGCGGTGGCGAGTTAGCCGCGTTCTAATCACCCGGGTCGCACAAAAGCGAAGGGGCCGAAATCACATTGATTTCGGCCCCTTTCTTTTTTGAAGACCGCGAGATTACGCGGCAGCTGCCTTGCGGGCGAGCTTGCTCTTTTGACGACCTGCAGCGTTGGGATGAATCAATCCCTTGCGTGCGGCGCGATCGAGCAACGACACGGCCGTCAACGTCTCCGCGGCGGTTCCACCAGCTTTGGCCTTCTTGACCGCAGTCCGAAGCGCAGAGCGTTGCGCGCGATTCCGTATAGCGGCCGCACGTGACTTGCGCAGATCTTTCTTCGCGGACTTGATATTCGGCACGAAAACCTCAGTACAGGACGGATCTTGATAGAAACGGTGTAGCATACTGACGGAGCAACGCAGGCATGCAGCACACCGGGACCAGAAAGTCCGGAGATCCGGACGCTTGGCAACGAGAGACTGGGAAAGGTATCAGAGCTCGGAAGTTGGGTCAAGGCATACCGTTATCTCTCATTGGCGGCCGTCTTGTGACAGCTTTTGACACGCCACAGCGCGCGGACTAACTTCCCGTGTAGTCTTGCTTGGAATCACCAGTCGTTTTCCAGTCGCCCCCGCCGCGTTGGACCCCATTCAGCAGCTGCTTCTCGTTGCGCCCGTGCTGCTGTTCTCGATGGTCGCCCACGAGTACGCGCACGGCTACGCCGCCTTCAAGCAAGGCGATATGACGGCCTATCAGCTTGGTCGGCTTACGTGGAATCCGCTTAAGCACATCGACCCGTTCATGACGATCATCCTCCCGGCGCTCCTCGCGCTGCTTGGCGGGCCGATCTTTGGCGGGGCGAAGCCAGTTCCGGTTAATCCTCGCAACTATCGGCACTACCGTCGAGGAGACATTATCGTCTCGCTGGCGGGCGTCACGACCAACGTGTTCATCGCTTTCGTGAGCGTGCCGCTTGTGATCCTGGTTGGACTTGCCGGTTCCGCCGTGCCGGCACTGACGAGACCGTTGGGGATTTTGCAACTCATGTTGGTGCAGGGAATCTTTATCAATCTCATCCTCGCGGCGTTCAACCTGATGCCAATTCCGCCGCTGGATGGGTCGCACGTCTTCAAGTACATCTTGCCTCCAAAGTGGTCGATGGCTTACCAGCGCCTTGGCGGCCTCGGCTTCTTGCTGCTCTTCGCGATGCTCACGTTTGGACGCCCACTGGTGACGGCGTGGCTCTCGCCCGCGTACTACCTGCGCGGCGTGGCCGAACTGTTCTATTTTCCGTACATGCTGCCCAACCCCTTCGACGCGTGATCGCCTCTCCATTTCGTGTGAACGACGCCGACGCGCCGACGTTCGTCGTAGAGCTGAGCCACTTCACCGGCCCGCTCGATCTGCTGCTGTCGCTCATTCGCGACGAGCAGCTCGATATCTACGATATCCCTGTGGCGCGCATCGCTGAACAGTTTCTCGCGCGCATCGGATCGCTTGGACTCGATGAGGCGGCCGACTATCTCGAGATGGCCGCACGATTGTTGCGCATCAAAGCACAGATGTTGTTACCTCGCGCCGATGGCATAGAAACGTGGGAAGATCCGCGCGCCGAGCTTGTGCGTCGTTTGCTTGAGTATCAGCAAATGCGAGAGGTGGTCGATCTGCTCGAGCATCGTGGTGAAGGGCGACGCCATCAGTTCAACCGTCGTTGGATTCCGCAAGCGGTTGATATCATGCCCGTGTCAGCGCCGCTGGCGCTCACGCTCACTGATTTGTTGGCCGCCGTTGATCGCGTATTGCGCACGGCGAAAGAGCCTGTGCTGCATGACGTGATTCCGCGCGCGCTCGACGTCGCGAGCGCGATGGGAAGCATCCGTGCGCTGTTGTCCATGCGTCGCGAAGCGCGCTGGTCCGATCTGATCGGTCGCGACGCGGAGCCGTGGCAGATTTTGTCGGTGCTGTTGGCGTTGTTGGAAATGGCGAAACTGGGTGAACTGCGAATTGCGCAAAAACACCCGTTCGGTTCTGTGGAGATCTGTCGTGACGCCGTTAGCGAAGCTGCTTGAGGCCGCGCTGTTCGCGGCATCGCGACCGATTCCCCTTGATGCACTGGCAACGCTCGATCCCGAGGCAAGTCTCGCCGCGGTGTCGTCAGCGCTCGACGAGTTGCGCGAGCACTA
>JANXUN010000540.1 GCA_025356185.1 Gemmatimonadaceae bacterium | reverse complement strand
GTCTAAAGGACAATCGCCAATCGTGGGAACTCAAAAACGACGGTCAGTATCACCGACGCGAATCGACCGACTCTGCAGAAGTCGCCACGCAGCAAATCTTTATGAAGGATCCGTGGGGAATGCTGCATGAGGCGCACGCGGTGCCTGACGCGCGAAAAAAATCACCTCGACCGCGTGGTCACGCGCGCACCGAAGGGAAGGGGCGTACGAACCCCGTCGTCGACGATCGGTAACGTCGTCGTTTTCTCGCGCAATTCGCTCGCTGTTACGCTACTCGCCGTCGCCTTCCTCAACGGTTATGACTTGACCATCGGGGCCACTCACTTCGACGGGCCGTTCCAGGACAAACTCTAAGAGTCCGCGCTTTCGCGCGCCGCCCCAGCACTCGAGTCTGACGTTGGTGGCGCCCTCAGCCTCGGCAACACCGACGCGCAGTGCTTCGGTTGACCAGCGAATCTTTAAACGACCGACGGCGCCCACGTGACCGCGATCGAGGCCGTCTGCGAAACGCAGCAGCGCTGACAGCTTGACGATGCGTTCGCGCAGCACGCGATCCAACTGCGAGAA
Organism: Gemmatimonadaceae bacterium; assembly: GCA_025356185.1. GTDB lineage: Bacteria > Gemmatimonadota > Gemmatimonadetes > Gemmatimonadales > Gemmatimonadaceae > Gemmatimonas. Next base: position 9,469 of record JANXUN010000540.1, on the reverse strand, counting down.
TCCGCGGTGCTTACGTTTGGGCGCCGCGCCTCGGTGATAGCGCGCGACATGCGCGATCGCGATCTGTTCGGCAGGCGTCATGCCTAACAGTTCGGCGTGCGAGATGAGATGAAACGAATGCTTGTGGTGATTCTCGTAGTTGATGTGATACCCTACGTCGTGCAGCAGTGCGGCGTCGGACAGAATGCGACGATCGACCGCCCCGAGTCCCATTCGTGGTGCGAGTGCATCGAACAGTTGCATTGAGAGTCGCTGCACTTGTTTCGAATGCATCTCTTCGTAGTGGCATCGTTCGGCGAATTCGCGCACTGAGCGCTCGCGCGTCTCGCCGGGGTCTGCGACGACGGGCATGACGCGCGCGGATTCCAGCAGCAGTCCTTCTCGAATGCCGTATCCAGAACTTACGAGATCGCGCCCATCAAATCGTGCGAGCACTTCGGCCGCGGTCGCGAGTCCGGCCACGATAATATCCGCGCGTGCGGGGTTGAGTCCCGGTACCTGCGCACGCTCTTCTGGATCGAGGCGCTGCATCCAATCCAGAACATGCTCAAGTTCAACGCGCGAAATCTTTGTTCCGTGCGGTGAGCGCGCGGTGAGTCCCTGTCGTGCGAGCATAATGCCCGCGAGATTCGTGAATGTGCCACCCGACCCGATTGTGCGAACGCCACGCCAGTCTTTGACAGGTGCTGCGCGCCTGAGTCCATCGCGCACGTGTTCGCGCAAGTCGCGCACTCCACGAGGACGCACCGTTGGCGATAAAAAGCGTTCCGTGAGGCGCACTGCGCCGAACGGCAATGAGGCGACGCGTTCGATGAGTCCATCCTTCGCGAGGACGATCTCCAGTGAACCGCCACCAATGTCCATGACGAGGGCACGTCCGGCGCCGAGTTCGAAATGCGCGAGCGCGCTACGATAGCAGAGCAGGGCTTCTTGCTCGCCGCTGAGCACGCGTACGTCGATGTTAGTCAGCGCGCGAACGCGTGATGTAAACTCCGCGCCGTTGCTCGCATCGCGTACAGCGCTCGTCGCGACGATTTCGATGCGTGACGCGCCAAGCTGTTGGGCGAGATCGACCATGCGCTGCACAGAGACGACGGCCGCGTCGAGCGCCGTTTGCCCGAGCGCACCGGTGCGTTCGAGTCCTTCGCCGAGTCTCGGCATCGCTTTCATTTCATCAACGACGCGAATTTGTCCCGTCGTGGAAACGTCTGCGACAATTTGCCGAATAGAGTTCGAGCCGATGTCGATTGCAGCGATCCGCTGATCGGTTGAAGCGAGCTGACCGCCCGGCGGTGTCTGTGTACGTGTCGTCATGCTACCGTGTCAGTCGTGGACGCCTGTTGCTCTTCGTCGTAGCGATGGCGAATCTGTTTGCCTTCGGCCAAATACACAGCGTCTTCGCCGATGTTGGTCGCCAAGTCTGCTACGCGCTCGAGATTTCGACTCACCAGGAGGAGCTCGAGCGATGACGCGATCATGCGCGGATCGCCCATCATGTACGTAAGCAGTGAGCGAAAGATACCCTCGTGCAGGGCATCGACCTGATCGTCGGCTCGGCCCACGGCGCGCCCGAGCGTCCCATCACCGCGAATAAACGCATCGAGGCTGTCGCTGAGCATGGTCCGTGCGCGACGCGCCATGTCAGAGAGCGCCGGAACCGGCGGCGCTGCTGAGCGTGAGGCGATGAGACGTTCTGTACACTGGGCAATGTTGACTGCGTGATCGCCGACGCGCTCGAGGTCGCTCGACACCTTGATGGCGCCGACGAGAAATCGCAGATCGCGCGCCATTGGTTGCTGCAGCGCGAGCAACGAGATCGCAAGGTTTTCGGCCTCCACCTCCATCCGATCCAGCTCCTTGTCGCTCTCGATGACCGTGGTGGCCTTGGCGAGATCCTGCTCGAGCAACGACTCGACTGCGAGCGCGACCAGAGACTCCGCGCGTTCCGACATGTCGAGCAAGCGCTGCTTCAGCGACGCGAGTTCGTCGTGGAAATGTCGATATCCGCCGGTCAGCGCCGCCCCATCCGCCATCAGCCAAATCTCCCGGTAATAAACGCTTCGGTACGAGTCTCGCGCGGCCCGGTAAAGAGGTGGCGTGTCTCACCAACCTCGATCACGCGACCATCGTCGAGAAAGACGGTTTGATCGGAGACACGCGCGGCTTGATGCAAGTTATGCGTTACGAGCACGATTGTCAGTGCTCGACGCAGCTCGTACAGCAACTCCTCGATGCGCTGCGTCGCCGACGGATCGAGCGCGCTGGTGGGTTCATCGAGCAGCAGTACTTCGGGTTCGTTCGCGAGCGCGCGTGCAATGCATAGCCGTTGCTGTTGTCCGATCGAGAGGTGCAGCGCACTTTCGCTGAGTCGATCGCTGACCTCGTCCCAGAGGACGGCACGTCGGAGCGCCTGCTCGACGCGATCGTCCAGCTCAGCGCCACGCGCTAATCCGTTGAGTCGTGGGCCATACGCGACGTTGTCGAAGACACTGCGCGGAAACGGCGTTGAGCGTTGAAACACCATACCGACGCGCCGACGCAGCTCGCTCACGCTGACCGTGCTGTCGTAAATATCCCGATTGTCGAGCAGGAGTTGACCGCGTCGACTGACATCGACCATGCCATCGTCCAATCGGTTGATCGCGCGCAGCAGCGTGCTCTTGCCGCATCCGGATGGACCGATCAATGCGGTGATGCATTGCGGTGCGAAGTGCAAGTCGACATCGCGCAGCGCGGCGATCTTTCCGAACCACACGGAATATTTGGCTAGATGTACGACACCAGTCGGGTGCGCGCGTTGCGCGGGGGCAATCATCCGAAGCGTCCCGTGACGTACGCTTCCGTGCGCGGATCGCGTGGAGTCGTAAAGAGACGCTGCGTCGGCGCAACTTCGACGAGTTCGCCATCGAGCAAAAATGCCGTCACGTCCGAGACGCGCGCGGCTTGCTGCATATTGTGGGTGACAATCACGATAGTGACTTCACCACGCAACTCGTACAGCAACTCTTCAATGCGTTGCGAGCCGAGTGGATCGAGCGACGCCGTTGGCTCATCGAGCAACAATACCTGCGGATTAACGGCGAGCGCGCGCGCGAGACACAGGCGTTGCTGCTGTCCGCCCGATAGCGCCAGGGCACTGCCGTCCAATCGGTCAACGACTTCGTTCCACAGCCCGGCGCGACGAAGCGCGCGTTCGACCTGCTCGGCGAGCGCATTGCGACGAAGGCGTGGCTGTGCCGCGCGCAGCCCGGACGCGACATTGTCAAACACCGACATCGTGGGAAACGGCGTCGGTCGTTGAAACACCATGCCGATCGATCGCCGAAGCGTGACGACGCTGGTATTTTGTGCGTGCACGTCGATATCCCCAATGCGCACGGTGCCCGACGTACGCGCCCCCGGGGTGATTTCGTGCAATCGATTGATACAGCGTAGGAGCGTCGACTTGCCGCTCCCCGACGGGCCGATGATTGCGGTGACGGCGCCGGCAGCACAGTCAAGCGTGACGCCACGCAGCGCGGCCCGCGAACCAAAGTGTGCCGTAACGTCACGCAACTGAATCAACTCAGCCATCGACGGCGTTCGGTGTATCGTTGTGACGCGCGCGCGAACTGCGCAGCAGTGCTTGCCGAGAGCGCAAGACTGCGCGTGCGACAAGACTCATTGTTGCGATCAATAGCACGAGTACGAGGGCGCCAGCACGCGCTTGTGCGCGCCAATCGTCATACGGGCTCTGTGCGTAAGCGAAGATTTGCAGCGGCAACGCTGCAATCGGGCGCAACAAATTGACCGACCAATACGGGTTGCCGAGCGCAGTGAACAAGAGTGGGGCGGTTTCACCCGCGGCGCGAGCGACCGCCACGAGCACCGCCGTGACAATTCCTGGCATTGCGGTGCGCAACACGACCACCACTGACGCACGCCAACGCGGAAATCCGAGCGCGAGCGCCGCTTCGGTGAGCGCGGTGGGAACTAAATACACCATTTCCTCGGTCGCGCGCGTGACAAGCGGAATGATTAAGAATCCGAGCGCGATACCACCTGCCAATGCCGAAAATTTCCCAAGTGGACGCACGACCAGTTGCCAGACAAGGACGCCCAGTACTATAGACGGCAGCCCATTCAACACATCGGCCAAGAATCGAACGGTCCTCGCTAGCGGTGTTGTTCGTTGCTCGGCCACGAACAAGCCGGCGCCCACGCCAACCGGAATACCGATAAGCGAGCCGATACCGACGAGGACCAACGTGCCCACGATGGCGTTGCCCATTCCGCCACCTTCGACACCCGCCGGAGACGGCATATGCATGACAAAGGCGACGGAGAGAGCAGAGGCGCCCTCGACAACGAGATACACGAGAATCGCCGCGAGCGGAGCGATCACGCTGATCGCGGCAATCGCGGTGAGTGTGATCATCAGACTTCCTCGACGTTGCCGCGACGCGATGTGTGTCATCGTGGCGGCGCTGCGAGCGAACCTGAAACTTGTCGCACGCGACCGACCAGCCATCGCGCAATCACATTAACCACGAGCGTGATGAGCAGCAGCAGGCCAGCGACGGCCATCAGCGCTGCGAGGTGCTCATCGTCCGACGCATCGGCGAACTCGTTCACGAGCAGCGAAGCGAGCGTGTACGCCGGATCGAACAGCGAATGCGGAACTTCGTTTCGGCTGCCGATCACCATCGCGACGGCCAGCGTTTCGCCGAGGGCACGGCCGAGGCCGAGCATAACACCGCCAACAATTCCGGAGCGTGCGTACGGCACCACCGCGTCTCGAATCATTTCCCAGCGCGTGGCGCCCAAAGCCAGCGCCGCTTCGCGTTGCGATCGCGGAACGGCGGCCAACACTTCGCGCGCGACTGCCGTGATGTACGGGACGATCATGATGGCCAGTATCAGACTCGCGGCGAGCAAGCTTGGACCGTACGCCGGACCGCGCAGAAACGACGCGCCAGTTGTTCGAGACAGCACCGGCATCAACGTGGTGCGCAGAAAGGGTACGAGCACGAACACCCCCCACAGTCCATACACCACACTTGGAATTGCTGACAGCAGATCAATGAAGAACGCGAGCGGTCCGCGCATCGCACGGGGTGCGAGTTCACTCACATAGATTGCCGCGCCGATCGCGAGGGGCGTCGCGATGAGCAACGCGAGCAGCGACGATATGATGGTTCCGACAATCGCTGGAACGGCGCCAAATGTTTTGCGCGCCACGTTCCACTCGGTGCCGACGACGAGCTCGAGGCCATGTGTAGAGATGGCCGGCCACGCGGCACGACCGATGACCACGACCAGTGCGACGATGAGCAGAGGGACCACCATCGCGCAGCTGACAATGAGTGCCCGATAGGCGCGGTCTGAAACACTCGACGTTCCCACTAACTTCACGGACGAGCCGTGGTAAGCGGCGCGATCACGTTGAGTCGCTCGAGCACTTTTGCGGCTGTGGCACGCGGGAGCGCGACGTATCCCAACGCGCTGGCCATGTCACCACCGTCAGTCAGGGCCCACCGCAGGAACGTCACTAACTGCAGCGTCTTCGCAGATCCGATGCGTTGCGGAGCAATCAACATCCAGGTGAATGAACAGATCGGATAGGCGCCATCGCCAGACGCGTCGACCAGCGAGACACGAAACGTAGAATCACGGAATGCACCATATCCTGTGTCGCTCGCGGCAGCTGCAACTCCAACGGGCGTCGGAAGGACAAAGCTTCCCGCCCGGTTCTGTATTCGCGCGACTGGCAGATGGTTTTGGTGTGCATACACCACTTCGAGGAAACCGAGGGAACCGACAATCTGTTTGACTTGTCCAGCCACACCGTCGTTGCCTTTGCCGCCAATGCCGACCGGCCACCGCACATCTTTGCCGCGACCCGGTCCGTTCGACCACGCCGCACTCACGGCAGTGAGGTAGTCGCTAAAGATGTACGATGTGCCACTGCCGTCCGCACGATGCACGACGAGAATGTCGCTCGATGGCATGCTGATGCCCGCGTTGAGCGCCGCCACGCGCGCATCATTCCACTTCGTAATGCGACCAAGAAAAATGTCGGCGAGTAGGTCGCCTGATAAATTCAGCGGCTGCTCGAGCTGTGGCAGGTTATACGTCACCGCCACCGCCCCTACTACGGTGGGAATGTGAATGATTGGTTCTCGTTGTTTTGAGCGTTCGGTGTCCGACATCGGAACATCGGTCGCACCAAAGTCGACTGTACCTTCGAGCATCTGTCGAATGCCACCGCCCGAACCGATCGACTGATAGTTGATGCGCACGTTGGTGCGCTGCGCGTAGTCGTTGAACCATCGCGAGTACAGCGGATACGGGAACGTCGCACCCGCGCCGGTTAAGTCGACGCGTGCGCCGTCCGCGATGACACGTCCGCGATCCGACGACGTCGAACTGCAAGACTGACTCGCCAAGAGCATCGCCACTGCAGATATCACTATGCGCACGCTTGTTGCCGGAGCGCGAAAAATCGTGATTGGTCGGATCGCATCTGGGCGCGTGCGGCCGAGGAGAAAGTAGCGTGGCATGTCGAAGCGAAATGAAGCGAGAAAGGGCGCCATTGAGCAAGCATCCCCTCTAAAGCGCGTCGAATGTCACGGCGCGTCACCGTGCATGTAACGGAACGGTAATGAAGGTGCCAGACCGCTCGGGTGCCAAGTAACCTCTTCGCCACGATGCAACCCGGCACTCTACTTCCGAGGATTTTGATGCAATCCCGTTTACTGCGCGGCGCAGTGGTTCTGATGGCGCTGTGGAGCAGCACGGCCGCGGCCCAGATTACGACAGGCGCGCTTGGTGGAACCGTAAAAGACGAAAGCGGCGCCCCAGTGGCTGACGCGATTGTCACGATCACGTTTGTGCCCACTGGTCAGAGAATCATCACGCGCACCAGCGCTGAAGGTCGTTTCTTGGCGAACAATCTCCGACCCGGTGCTCCCTACACGGTACTTGCGACGTCGATGGGGTTTCAGGCTTCAACGACGAACGGTTTGAGTGTCTCACTCGGTGTCACGACGACCCGCACGATTCAAATGACGAAGGCGATAGTAACCCTTGCTGCGCTTGAAGTCTCGGCGGATCTGCTCGCGACTCGGAAAACGGGCACGAGCACGGAAGTCGGAGACAAGCAGTTGCAACGGTTGCCAACGATTTCGCGCAGCTTGCAAGACATGACCCGGATGACGCCCGAGGGAAATGGCGTGTCGTTCGCGGGCTCGAACTATCGCTACAACAATCTGACCATCGATGGGGCCGGCTCGAACGATGCGTTCGGTTTCAGTCAGTCATCGGGCCAATCAACCGCCTCCGTACCAACCGGTACGCCCGGTGGCTTGGCGCGCACGCAGCCGATTTCGCTTGATGCCATTGATCAAGTCTCCGTCGCCATCGCTCCCTATGATGTGAAGATCGGCAACTTCACCGGCGCGAGCATCAACGCCGTCACGCGCTCGGGCACGAACACGACATCCGGGACGATCTACTCGTTTGGTCAGGCGCAGAGTTTTGTTGGAAGCGGACTTTCCGGCTCTCTTCCCGACGGATTTAAGAACTATCAAGTCGGCGGTCGCCTTGGTGGTCCGATCGTTGAAAACAAGCTGTTCTATTTCCTGAACGTTGAAGTTGCGCAAAAGACAGATCCTGTGCTGTTCGCACCCGGTACGAACGGCGCACTGCTCACCGCAGCCGTAGCGACGCAAGTTCGGGACTCTCTGCGCTCGTACGCGAGTCGCGCAGGTTACAGCAACTTCGATGCCGGTTCGCTTGGCAACTACGGCATCAACGCGAACAGTCAGAAGTTTTTTGCCCGCATCGATGCGAACTTTGGCAACTCGATCTTGACCGTTCGCGACAACTTTGTATCGGCGGAAGCGGGCAACCTCGAACGCGGCGCGGCACTGAACAAGCTGGCCTCGCAAGACTTCGTTCACCACAGCAATACGAATGGGCTCGTCGCCGAGCTCAAATCGCAGATTGGGGATGCGCTGTCCAACAATTTGATCGCCGGCTATTCGATCGTCTCTGACAAGCGCACGCCTTACGGCTCCCAAGTGTCGCCGCAAATCGAAATCGCTGATTTGGGATATGGACAAATCAACGCGGGCAGTGATCGCGAGTCGGCCGTCTTCAAGCAGCACACGCGCACGTTCGAATTGACGGACAACCTGACGTGGAACAAAGGCAATCACACGCTCACGGTTGGCACGCACAACGAGATGTACAACGTGCAGTACACCTTTCTCAACTCGTACAACGGCCGCTGGCAGTATCCGAATTTGAGCGCGTTTCTTGCGGGCCAGCCGAATCGTATTCGCGCGACGTACAGTTTAGGCGACAACTCGTTGTCCGGCGTGTCGTCAAATCCTGGTGCCGACTTCAATGTGTTCGCGCCGAGCGTATATGCGCAGGACGAGATCGCGGTCACGTCGTATCTGCATCTCACTCTGGGTCTTCGCATTGACGCGACGACGACGGACCAAGCGACGCAAGCGGCGGGGTTCACCAACCTTACGCTCGCGGATGGCTCGAAGCCCTTCACGAAGTACACCGATGACTACGGCTCCTCGCTGACCGTGGCTCCGCGTGTTGGCTTCACATGGGATGTGATGCCTGATCAGAAGATGACGGTGCGCGGTGGTGTTGGCGTGTTTCAAGGCCGCATGCCGTTCGCATGGTTCGCATATCCGTATCTCAACAACGGCGTGCAGTTCGCAAACGTGGACTATCGCCCGACGTACAACGCGAGCTTGAGCAGCGTTCCATTGATCGTTGATCCGACGCAGCAGCGCTCGATCAACACGCTGTACAATCAAGGAAACGTGTACGAGATCAACTTGATCGACAACAAGTTCGTGCAGCCACAGATGGCACGCGGTAATCTCGGATTTGATTTCCGTTTACCGACGCGGACACGGTTGTCGTTCGAAGGCACGTACACAAAAGTGCTCAACGACATTCTCTACACAAACCAGGACATCCCGGCAACCGTCGGCAATCTCGGAGGAGCCGACCAGCGTCCGATCTACGGTGCGACGCGCCTCGTCACACCGACCGGCGTGACGAATCCCTACTCGGCCGTCTACGTCCTCGGCAACACGAATCAGGGATTCCGCTACAATCTGACCGCGAGTGCGCAGCAAAACGCCGGATCCGACTTTGCTCTCACGGCCGCTTACACGTACGGCCAATCGAAAGACGTAGCGAACGGTCAGCGCAACTCGCCGCAGTCCAACGTTGAGTACAATCAGCTGTACGAAGCCAACAAGTACCCGCTCACGTTCTCCAACTTCGATATTCGTCACCGGGTAGTTGCCACCGCCGCGTGGACGCATGGTTGGTCGCACCGCACATCGACGTCAGCGTCGCTCATTTACACGGGTCAGTCGGGCAGCCCGTACTCGTACGTGTACACGGGCGATCTCAACAACGACGGCTCAAGCAACAACGATCTCATTTA
>JANXUN010000448.1 GCA_025356185.1 Gemmatimonadaceae bacterium | reverse complement strand
GGTGATTAACACGATCATGCCACCGCGATCAACGGCGGCGCGCAGCACCATCCCCGCGTCGAGCCGCGGGTCGAGTCCGGCGTCGCGACGGGCACGTCGTCTCGTAAGCGCCGCGTCGACAATCAAGATCGACTGGTGCACGGCGAGTCCGACTACGAGAATCACGCCGACCGCGGCTTCGCGCGTGAACGCAGTTTTGAGCAACCAAAACGCCGCGGCGACTCCCGAGAGCGCCAGCGGCAAGCTCAAAAACACCATCGTCGCGCCCCACGCCGAATCAAACACCCGCGCAACGGTAAGCACGACCAGCGTGACACCAATCGCAAACACCATCCAGAGTCCTTTCTCGCTGTCGTCACGCTCAAAGAACCCACCTTCGGACAAATCGACTATGGAATATCCCGCCGGCGACGCAAGTGTTTTCATGAACGCCTTGTGTGTGCGCTGCGCGAGTTTGTTGGGTCCGCGAAAGTCGTAGCTGACCTGTCGCAAATACTGCTGGTCTTCGCGCACCACAGTGCTCAACGCTTCTTGCGTTTCGACACTGGCCACATCGCCAATGCGCACAGGCGCGCCACGCACGTTTGGAATAATCGCATCCTGCAGTTCGCTCATCGTGCGGTCGCGCGCACCAACCGATTTTACAGTCACGGCAAGTTCGTCGCCGCCAATCTCGATGCGCTGCGTTCCCGCCGCGCCACGCACCTCGCGCGCGACCGCTTGCGTGAACTGCGCCGCCGAAATGTTGTATCGCGCGAGCGCCGATCGATCGGGCTCCAGCACGACTTGCGATCCGCGATCGGCGGAGAAATATCCGCCCGATGTAATGCGCACATCGCGCACGCGGGCGATTCGTTCGAGCCGCGTTTTGAGATCGTTGGCGATGTTGCCCACGCCGTCGTACGAAAAGCCCAACACACGAATGCGAAACGATGAAAACGAACCGCCACCGCCTCCCGACGAAAATCCCGGGCCATCGCCGTACACACCCACTTGCGCGCCGCCAATGAGCACAGCGCGTTGGGTAAGCGCTTCCTGCAACTCGAGCGGTGCCGCCGAATAGCCACCGTCTTTGGTGAACACGACTTGCATGCTGGCTTGGCCGCCTCCACCACCGAACGTGCGCACTTGTTCGATTTCTCGGCGTCCAACAACAATCGATTCGAACTCGCGCATGGAACGATCGAGTGCGTCGGCGTCGGAGCCGCGCGGAAATGACAGATTCACGCTGAGCGTTGTTTTGCGCTCGCCGAACCCCGAAAAACTTGCGCGCGGCACCTTCACGATAAATCCCCACGTGAGCAGCGCGAGTACGCCCACGGTCGTAACCAGCGTGACGGCGCGCCATCGCAGCATGCGACCCAGCACGCGCACGTACGCACGTTGCATGCGGTGCCAATGCACGCCGCCTTGTGCGGCACCGGCGCCGAGTGCAGGCACCATGAGAAGCGCGGTCGCGAGGCTCCACCCCAGTGCGCAGACAAACGCCGCGGCAAAGGGCACAAACGCACTCCGCGCATTGCCCTGCAAGTATAAGAAAGGAAACAACACCACGGCCGTCGTAAGTGTACTGCCCACAACCGCTGGTGTAATGCGGCGCGTGGTTGTCGCGCGCCCGTCAGCTGAATCGTGCGTGCTGCGCAGCCGATTCACGACGATGAGCGCGTCTTGCACCAGGATGCCAACACCCATCCCCAATCCTGCCAACGTGAGCAGGTTGGCGGGTACGTCAAACATGTACAGCGTGAGTGCCGTGGCAGCGATTGCGACGCCGGTACTGCCCATCACGAGCGCAACGGCGCGCCATCGGCGCAGCGTGATTGCGAGTACGATCAGCACCGCGACAAATGCAATCGCACCACGTTGCGCTAAATCGGCAAGTTCCTGGCTCAAGTCAACGCTTTCGTCGCTGCCAATGCGCAGCGCGACTCCGAGCGGCAATCGCGGACGCAGTTCATCGATTGCCGCTCGCAGCGCGGCAGCAGTTTTGATAGCGTCGGCGCCTGCATGGCGCGTGACTTCGATCGCGACTGCGGGTTTTCCATCGATGCGAAAAAATCCGCCTTGCGCGTCTTCTTCGGCGCGCACGGTCGCAAGTTCACGCAATCGAAACATGCGTCTGCCGGGGCCAAGCACGGGCAACGAATCGAGATCGGCGAGTGCATCGGGCTGATCGCGCAATACGACGTTGCGAATCGTTGAACCACGCGACAA
>JANXUN010000440.1 GCA_025356185.1 Gemmatimonadaceae bacterium | reverse complement strand
CGTGATTCACCATCTGCACACCGACCTGCACGTTGTTATGGTCGGTGACTTGCGACTGCAAGTCGGCGCGAATCGTGCGATCGGTGAACTTTTCGCCGCCGTATAGCTGGCCCACGCCGCCCTGATCGGGCGTAGTGTTGCACAACGTGGGTGACGGATTGATAAAGCCCTGCGCGAAGTTGGCCTGACAGAACGGCGCCGGCAAACACACACCGCGAAATTCTGGGCACGTCACACGCTGGTAGTCGACCTGCGAGACACGCACTTGCAAGTTGCTGCGACCGAAACGCTGTTCGAGCGACGCGAGGAACATGCTACTCTTCGCGCGCACCGACGTGGGCGACAAATCTTGCAACAGAATGCCGGACTGATCATTGATCTGGAACAGCGAGTCGGCGCGGTTGCTCACGCGCTTGAGCGGATCGCCCAGATACGCAAAGTTGAAGCGACGATCGTAGCCACGAGTTTCGCGATCGCCACCCAACGCCATCACGTTGATCTTGGTGTTGGCGAGCGGCAGAAAGGTCAGCTTACCCACGATTTGTGAGTTCTGCGTACCGCCAAACGCCTGCCACCCTTTGACCAGATCGCGCGAATACGCTGGCAACACTTCCGACTGTTCGATGTTCTGGTTGACCGTGAACACGTCGTTGTCAAACTGCAAGACGCGAGCAGCGGCGCTTTCAACTTGACCAGAAACAGAGTAACGAATCTTTGAGTTGGTGCCCGGCACCGGACCCGCGAGATAGCCGCGCAGCAAGTTGCTGCCGGCCAGCTTGTCTTGGATTGTGTTGAACAGCGCGCCCGGAAGGGTGCTGTTTTGGAAGTTGATCGAGCCCGACACCTGCGAGCCCCCTTCCCGAATGAAGCTGTTGATGACGCCCGACAGCGCGTTGCCATACTGTGGGTCCATCTGGCCGCGCTTAAAGTCCGTCTGCTGCACGGCGAACGTTCCGAGCTCGATGGCATTGCCGCCAAACACCGAATTATTGATCGGCACGCCGTCGATCATCGACAACGTGGCACCGCCGCGGCTGCCGCGTACGCGAACCGGCGACGAGGTGCTGCGCTGTTCTTCTGCGACGGAGATGACGCTCGTATTCTGCGGCACCTCTTGGAATCCCTGCTGCAACGAAAGCACACCCGAAATACTCGTCACGGGCAGCGATTGAATCTGATCTTGTGTAATGGAGGTGCCAGACCCGACTTGGCCGCGCTCAATGATTGGCGTCTGCTCGGCGCGCACGGTTACCACCTGCAACGTTTGCGAGGCCTTGAGCTTGAAGTCCAATTCGCGCGTGCCGTCGATAACGACGTTCACGTCGGTTTTGATCACGCTCTGATAGCCGATGCGGCGCGCCTGTACGGAATACGTTCCCGGGGGCGTCTGAATAATGAAGAAACGGCCAGCGCCGTTTGTCAGTGCGCCAAGGGTGGTGCCTTGCAGGGTCACCTGCACACCTTCGAGCGGCTTGCCTGTGTCTTCGTCAACGACGACACCAGTAACTTTGCCAGTCTGAGCGTGTATCGTGGCGAGGGGCGCCAAAGCGGCGCCCAAGAGCGTCGCGAACAGCCAACGACGTCCGAGAAACTTCATCTGCTCCTCCGGGAGGGTAGTGCCAACGGGAATAACGGTACGAAATGCTGCGGCGGGAACTAACGACGGTCTCCGAACTACAAACTGCTAGGTGGTGGGTTCTCAGTTTGAGTTTTGAGTTTTCAACTATGCAGCCGCACGACCTGTTGAGAACCGAGAACTCCAACCCAGAACCGAAAACTCAGCAGTTGCTCGTAACAAAAAACCATTGGCTCGCGCTTCGCCGCTACTTCGGCGATTTCGCGAGCAAATCTCTAAAATGGAAAGCAGCACGAACGCGTGTGGCCGTCGATGCTCGACGTCACACCCGGCGGCAAGCTAGCACCCTGCTGCATCGTGTCAATATTTTTACCGACCAGTGCGGAGCGCCACTTGCCTTTCCCTAGCCACCTGAACAGTGCTCGCCGTGCTCGCGTCACTACCGCGGAACGCTACCGGACCCGCGATCGATAAGTTCTCGACAGACGCAGCGTTGAGCCATCTCCCAGCATGAGCAGGCCGTCTCCGCCCGGAAGTGGCGTCATCTCCCTTACACGGTCCATATTGACCACCATGCGGCGATGAATGCGCACAAACTGTCGCGGGTCTAAAACGCCTTCAATCGCTGAAATGGTTCCACGCGTGCGATAGGTTTTCTCAGCCGCGTGCACAATGATGTAATTGCCATCAGCCTCAAACCAATCCACCTCGCTGAGGGGCACGAAGCGCGTACGCCGACCTTCGCGCACGAGCACGCGCAGCGGCCGACTTCCGTTGTTCTCGCTACCCGCATCGCTGCCCGCGCCCATACGTTGCGAAACCGCGGACAAGTCGAGCACAGTCTCCTCCGATTCGCGCCAGGCACCACTCGTCGGTCGGTCGCGAACAGCCGTACCCGCTCGCGCACTCCACGCCCCCCCGGTGTCGCCATTGCGCGCGGCCACCCCCGCCGAAGTGCGCTCATTGCGGACCGCACCAGCCATGGAAGGCGGCAGTGAGCGACGGGAGAGGTCGCCGCCAAGCGCTTCGATGGTGATAACCTCCCCCAGCAGGCGCTGCAGTTCGTCGGCCGTTCGCAGCAACGCCGCTTGCAGCACGTGATGTCGCGCGCGAATCATCGCCTCCGCCAGCCGTTCACCGTCGACCGGGCTCGGAACGAAGTCTGTGGCCTGCAATTCGAATGCCCGTACCGCCTCTTCTTCGCGCGACGACACAAACACGATAGCACTGGGTCGATGTGCCATCGGCGTGGCCGCGATGAAATCGAACCCGGATTGCTCGCGCATCGCCGATACGATCGCCACGTCGGGGACGGCGCTGTTCAATGCTGCGCGGGCGGCGGCGCCATCGACATAGCGACCAACGACACGCAGATCGAGCGCTGCCGGCAGATCGGCAAGAAGCTCGCCGAGTGCGACAGACTGTTCGCCGAATAACGCGACGCGAACGGGCATTGGAATTTCTCGGGGACTTGCGGGCGAGAGGCGCAATTAGCGCCGCCCAGCACGCACGTCGCGCACTGGTGAGTGAGCTACGCCCGACCGCGGCGAGACGTTGGATTGGCCGACGTGGCGACCAATCCCATTCGTACAACTACCTAGAAGCGCCTACTGGAAGCGCATGCTCAGTGACCACTCGCACTTGATTGTCGATCACCTGTAAAAATCCGCCGTCGACAGTAAATCGACGCTCACCATCTGTAGTCTCAACGCGAAGCGTGCCCTTGCCTAACAGCGTCATGAGCGGTGCGTGGAGCGGGAGAATGCCGATTTCACCATCAAACGCAGGTGCGACAATACTGCGCGCGTCTCCCTCGAACAGCACGCGTTCGGGGGAGATCACGGAAACCTTCAACGCATCACTCACCGTCAGCCTTGCAACTTCTTGGCGTTTGTCACGACGTCATCAACGCCGCCCGCCATGAAGAACGCCTGCTCTGGCAGACTGTCAAACTCACCAGCACAGATGCGTTCGAACGAGCTGATGGTCTCCTCGAGCTTCACGTACTTGCCGGGAATACCCGTGAACTGTTCGGCGACAGCGAACGGCTGGGACATGAAACGCTGCAGTCGACGTGCACGTCCAACGATTTTCTTGTCGTCTTCCGACAGTTCGTCCATACCGAGAATGGCGATGATGTCTTGCAATTCTTTGTAGCGCTGCAGAATGCGCTGCGTGGTGGTCGCCGCCGTGTAGTGACGCTCACCGATATACTGCGCGTCGAGAATACGCGACGTCGAGTCGAGCGGATCCACGGCCGGATAAATACCGAGCTCGGTGATTTTGCGATTCAACACGACCGTGGCGTCCAAGTGCGCAAATGCGGCCGCAGGCGCGGGATCGGTGAGATCGTCAGCGGGAACGTAAATCGCTTGCACCGACGTAATCGATCCGTTGCGCGTCGACGTAATGCGTTCTTGCAAATCGCCCATCTCGCTGGCGAGCGTCGGCTGATAACCCACAGCGCTGGGCATACGGCCCAACAGCGCGGACACTTCTGAACCGGCCTGCGTGAAACGGAAGATGTTGTCGACGAACACGAGCACGTCGGCGTTTTCCATATCGCGGAAATACTCAGCGACGGTGAGGCCCGACAGCGCAACGCGCAAGCGCGCTCCTGGCGGCTCATTCATCTGTCCGTAAATCAGCGCGACCTTATCCAGAATGCCCGCTTCCTGGAATTCGAGATACAAGTCGTTGCCTTCACGCGTGCGCTCACCAACGCCGCAGAACACCGACTTGCCGCCGTGTCCCTTGGCGACGTTGTTGATCAGCTCTTGAATGATGACGGTCTTGCCCACACCGGCGCCGCCAAACAATCCGATCTTACCACCCTTTACGAACGGTGCGACGAGATCGACAACCTTGATGCCGGTTTCGAAAACTTCCGTCTTGGGCTCGAGGTTTACAAAATCCGGGCGCTTGCGATGAATCGGCCAACGCAACGCATCCTTCGGAATCGGTGCACCGTCATCAACGGGCTCGCCGAGCACGTTGAGAATGCGGCCGAGTGCGGGAGCGCCAACAGGAACTGAAATCGCCGCACCGGTGTCGGCGACCTCCATGCCGCGCGTCACGCCGTCGGTGCTGGACATGGCGACTGCGCGCACTTGGTTGCGACCGATGTGCTGTTGCACTTCGACGACGACGCGAATCGTTTGGCCACTCGGTGCGACCGCGTTGATCGTGAGCGCGTTATAGAGCTCCGGCAAGTTGTCCGATTCGAACTCCACGTCGATGACGGGTCCGATAACCTGAATGATCTTGCCCATCGTAGTGGGAGCGACAGCGGTTGCCATAAGACGAATGCGTGAAAGAGTGTGGTGTGGTCGCTTACAGTGCGGCCGCGCCGCCGACAATCTCGGCGATTTCTTGCGTGATCTGCGCTTGACGCGCGGTGTTGTACGTGCGCTTGTAGACTTGCAACAAATCGGTCGCGTTGTCGGTCGCGTTTTTCATCGCGGTGCGCTGCGCGCTTTGGAATCCCGCTTCGGCTTCAGCGAGCGAGCGATACACCGCGTTGCGCACGTACGCGGGGAGCAGCGCTTCAAGAATTTCGGCGCCAGACGGTGCGAGAATAAAATCACGCATCGCACCGCCGGTGCTTGGCGGCGTAACGGGTAACACCGCTTCGGTTCCTGGTGGTGCCGTCAGCGCCGACTTGTACTTGGTCGCGGTGACGTACACCGCATCAAGTTCACCGGCGGCAAATCGTGTCATCAATCCGTCAACCAACTTCGCCGCGTCTGCTGCAGTTGGTTTGTCGGTAATGTCGGTGTGCTGTGACGCGATATTCTTGCCAAGGTATTTGAAAAACCCGATACCCTTTTTCCCGACAATGTGCATCTCGACGGTGATGCCTTTCGCTTCCCACTCGGCGATTCGCGCGCGTGCTTCTTTAATGAGATTCGAGTTGAATCCACCGCACAAGCCGCGATTTGCCGTGATGAGTAGCAGGGCAATCGTTTTTGTTTGCGCGGGCCGGCGCAGCAGCGGAAACTGTTGCGCGAGATCGGGTGAGTACACGTGGCTGAGCATTTCGCCCAACGCCATCGCGTACGGACGTGCAGCAGCGACGCGGTCCGTTGCGCGCTTCATCTTGGACGTCGCAACCATTTCGAGTGTACGCGTAATCTTGCGCGTATTCTCGACGGATTTAATACGTCCTTTAAGTTCTCGACCTTTCGCCATGCTCGGTAACCGCTAAGTGTGGAGTGACCTGAGTACTTAGTGGTTGAACTGCTTGCCGAACACTTCGATGGCGCGCTTGAGCTCTACTTCGTTGTCCTTCGACAACGTCTTCGTGCTGCGAATTGAATCGCCGACCTGCGGGAATTGCGCTTTGACGAACGTGAGGAAGCCTTTTTCCCACGCGCGGATCTGCGTCACTGGCAGCGCATCAAGCAAACCGTTCGACACGGCGTAAATCACCATCACTTGTTCATCAAAGCCGAGCGGTGCGTACTGACCTTGCTTGAGAATTTCGACGGTGCGAGCACCGCGATCGAGCTGACGCTTGGTGGCCGGATCGAGATCGGATGCGAACGCCGAGAACGCTTCGAGTTCGCGATACTGCGCAAGATCGAGGCGGAGACGGCCCGCGACGCCTTTCATAGCTTTCGTTTGCGCTGCACCACCCACGCGCGACACGGAGATACCAACGTTCACGGCAGGGCGCACACCGGCGTTAAACAGATCGGTTTCCAAAAAGATCTGTCCATCGGTGATGGAGATAACGTTCGTGGGGATATAGGCCGACACGTCGCCCGCTTGCGTTTCAATGATTGGCAGCGCGGTGAGTGAACCACCCGGCTTGAGAATGTTCTTACCATCAACAACGCCGTCGTCTTCGCGCAACTTCGCAGCGCGTTCAAGCAAGCGGCTGTGCAAATAAAACACGTCACCAGGGTACGCTTCGCGTCCCGGCGGGCGACGCAACACGAGTGACAGCTGACGGTACGCAGCGGCTTGCTTGGATAAGTCGTCGTACACGCACAACGTCGGCTTGCCTTCGTTGTACATGAAGTATTCGGCCATCGATGCGCCCGAGTACGGCGCGATGTACAGCATAGGCGCTGGATCGGAAGCGGACGCCGCGACGACGATGGTGTACTCGAGCGCGCCCGTCTGACGAAGGCGTTCCACGACCGACGCGATGGTCGACGCTTTCTGTCCGATGGCGACATACACGCAGATGACGCCTTGTCCCTTCTGATTGATGATCGTGTCGACGGCGACTGCCGTCTTGCCGGTGCCACGATCACCGATAATGAGTTCGCGCTGACCGCGTCCGATCGGAATCATGGCGTCGATCGACTTGATGCCGGTCTGTAGCGGCTCTTTCACGGGCTGACGGACGATGATGCCAGGCGCGGGCGATTCGACTTTGCGCGTGTGCGTGGTGTGAATCTCGCCGAGTCCGTCGATGGGGCGTCCGAGTGCATCGACCACGCGGCCGATCATTTCGGGTCCGACGGGTACTTCGAGCACGCGGGAGGTGCGGCGAACTTCGTCGCCTTCTTTCAATTGCAAATAGTCGCCGAGTACGACGGCGCCGATGTTGTCTTCTTCGAGGTTGAGCGCGAGTCCGGTAATAACCGTTTTGGTTTCGGACGCGGTGAACTCAAGCATTTCGCCGGCCATGGCTTGGCCGAGCCCGTAGATGCGGGCGATGCCGTCCTTCACTTCGAGGACGGTCCCGACTTCCTCCACGTTCAGGTCGGCGAGGTCCGCCGCTTCGATTTCGCGGAGGAGGATGTCCTTGATTTCGCCGGGGCGGAGGGCGGTCTGAGTAGCCATGAGACGGGAGCTGTAGAAGCGACGGAGAAGGGGCCGTGGAGTGGCCGTATATAGCTTGTGAAAATTATCACAAACTGCGGGGACCGCAACCGGGTGGTACCGAAACGCCGGGTGAGGGCGGTTAAACTCTGCTTCCTGCTACCTGTCTCGGTTCCTGCCCCCTGCTGCCCTCGACAGCGAGATCACACGGGCCCGCGAAATCCCGTTATCGATGGTCGCAGGGGGCAGGAACGGAGACGGGAGGCAGGAAGCAGAGTATCCAAACAGCAATTCAAGGCGGACAGTCCTGTCGCAGCTACCGGTTTAACGCAAATGGCTACATAGAGTTAGCTCGCCGAGTCACCTGCTTCCTCGCCGCTATCCGCGCTCTTCTTAAAGCGATCCAACAGATCGACTGCCCTAAGTCGCGTCAGCGAGCTCGCGCGAGCACCAACGAGTCTCTGGGTCGTACTCGACAAATGCGACGAACTCGCGAATCCCAAAATCTGCGCGACGTCGCGAACGTCATATCCGGTGTTCTTTGCCAACTCGGCCGCCGCCAACACGCGCACGAGATCGATCACGCGCTTGAGCGTCGGTGCCTGACCCACGGCGAATGAACGCGATAAATGCTCGCGTGACACGCTCAGCTCTCGT
>JANXUN010000426.1 GCA_025356185.1 Gemmatimonadaceae bacterium | reverse complement strand
GCGTGACCGCCTGCAACCAACGCCATCATAATTTCTTCGACAACTGCATGTTGCCCAACAATGCGTTTTCCCACTTCGTTTCGCAGGCGCTGAGCAGCCGCAATCAATGCGGCCGCGTCCGCCGTCGATGTAACGTCATCGCGCGCGCTCATTGGGCGTGTCTCATCGCACGGCGCGCTTGCGACGCGCCATGATCAACAGCGTCGATCCGTCCAACGCACCGATCGCGCGTAGCGACTCCCGCTCGTTCACAATCTCGATGCCGCGCAGCTTCACGACATACGCATCGAGATCGCCGAGCGCATCGGACATCATCACCGACATCGCGGCGTGCTTCACGTCAACCACGCTCGTTGACGGCAACGCATCGACGCGCACCGCGTCCCACGCTTCGGCGCTATGTACGCGCACCGACCACATCGTCGACAGATCGGCGCCGGTCGTTGTCACACGTACAAGGTCGGGACGCGTTCCAACCGTGCTCGAAAATCGCGTCATGCCGGCACCGCCGGAGCGTTCAGTGCTGGTGCGGACGCGGGGGCGACCTCGAGGACCCCAGCATCGACTTCAACGAGCGCCGGCAATGAATCGAGAAATCGAGCGACCTGCTGATCGTACAGATAGCTCGATCCACTCACCGAACAGCCGCCCTCAAGCGCATTCGCGCCGATCGCGATCTCCTCGCCGCCCTGCCCCCGCAGCACCACATGCGTCGGGCCGCGGGTTTCGAGAAACGCTGAGTACACGCCGCCGCTGCGCGAGAAAAACGCGACGGCCGCGTCGAGCACTTGGGGGACGGACAATGATGTGCGACAGCCCTGCTGC
The DNA here is from genome assembly GCA_025356185.1 of Gemmatimonadaceae bacterium. GTDB lineage: Bacteria > Gemmatimonadota > Gemmatimonadetes > Gemmatimonadales > Gemmatimonadaceae > Gemmatimonas. Next base: position 9,424 of record JANXUN010000426.1, on the reverse strand, counting down.
TGCCGCGACGACTGCTGATGCAAACGCGAGGTCATGACGTCCGGTCAAGGGTGGGGCAAACGGACGACTGGCAATCAGGGTACCAGTGCGACGAGAGAAATCTGGACGGGAGGTCGATGAAACAACACCACTCGAGAGGCCGGATCCCGCGTGGTCTGCTGCGACCGCGAAAAAGGCCATACCGGTACGAGTGGTACCGGTCCCCACGACGGCCTGCATTGGCACTCGCCCTCGCCCCGGTCCGGTACTCATGCAAAAAAGAACGGGGCGTCAGTGACTGACGCCCCGCTTGTGTTACGAGCTCGCGGTTACTTCGCGCCTTTCCGCGCCGCGACGCGGCGTTTGACGACGCGCCGATGATGCTTCAACACCTTGCGGTCATGCTTGATCTTGCGCGTGTCCTTACGGACTGACGCGGCCGCGCCCTTTTGCAGGTCCTGGCGGCGCGTGGCGCGATCTTGAACGAGCTTCGCGCGCTCCTGAACCACGGTTCGCCGCGCATGTGCGACCTGTGCTGGGGGAGTCGCCTGTGCCGCTGCGCTCAAAATTGGCAGGCTGGCGGCGACCGCTAACGCAACGAATATGCGACGCATAGAGATATCCTCGACGTTGTTGCAGCGCGCATCATCGCGACGCGATGTCAGCGATCATTGCACTCTGCGTTCACTATGTCAGACGACATTGTCGCGCCGTTGTTAACCGGCACGACGACACTCGTGACAGCGCCCCGCTACTTTGAGAGTTTATCGGTGAGATAGATCACCAATTGACTGCTGTGAATGCGATCCTGTGCCAACGAATCGCGATCACGAACTGTCACAGTTGCATCACTCGTGCTTGTTCCATCAATCGTCACGCAAAACGGAGTGCCCACTTCGTCCTGCCGACGATAGCGCTTGCCGATCGAACCCGATTCGTCGTAGTCGACTTTGAATGAGCTGCGCAACGCGCTCACGATGCGCTGTGCCATTTCCGGCTGACCGTCCTTCTTGGTAAGCGGAAAGATCGCCGCTTTGATCGGCGCAATGGCGTGTTGCAATCCCAGCACCACGCGCCCTTCGTCTTCGCCCGCCACCGTCTCTTCACGATAGGCGTTCACGAGCGCAGCAAGCGTCACCCGATCAGCACCAACCGACGTCTCGATCACGTACGGCACGTACCGCTTGTTCGCTTGCTGATCAAAATATTCGAGCTTCTTGTTCGAGAACGTTTGGTGCTGCGTGAGGTCAAAATCGCCGCGATTGTGTACGCCTTCAATTTCCTGAAATCCCAGCGTGCCACCAAAATCAAACGTCACGTCGAACGCTGCGCGGGCATAGTGCGCGAGTTCGCCGGCCGAGTGTTGATGAAATTCCAATCGTTCGCGCGAGAGCCCTAAGTCCAGGTGCCACTGCATGCGCATCGCCTTCCACTGCGCAAACCAGTCCATGTCCGTGCCCGGCTCAACAAAAAACTGCATCTCCATCTGCTCAAACTCACGCGTGCGAAAGATGAAGTTGCCTGGCGTGATTTCGTTGCGAAACGCTTTGCCAATTTGCGCGATACCAAACGGCACTTTCTGACGCATCGACTGCTGGACGTTCAGAAAGTTCACAAAAATTCCCTGTGCAGTCTCGGGACGCAAATAGACTGCGCTCGCGCTCTCTTCGAGCGCGCCCATGAACGTCTTGAACATCAGATTGAAATTGCGCGCCTCGGTGAGCTGGCACTGATCCGCCTGCCCTGGGTGCTTGCTGGGCTTTTGCGGACACTTCGCATCGTCCAACTTGTCGGCGCGAAATCGCCCTTTGCACGTCTTGCAATCGACAAGTGGATCGACAAATCCCGCGACGTGACCACTGGCTTCCCATGTGCGAGGGTGCATCAGAATCGCCGCATCAAGCCCTTCGATGTCGTCGCGCGAACGCACCATCGCGTTCCACCAGCGATCCTTGATATTCTTTTTCAACTCGACGCCCAATGGACCGTAGTCCCACACCGAACCCGTGCCGCCGTAAATCTCCGACGACTGAAAAATGAATCCGCGCCGCTTGCAGAGCGACACGAGCTTGTCCATCACATCGGGTTGGTTTGACATCGTGGGTATCGAGTTATCGGTAAACAACCACAGTAGCGCTGCATCAGCGGCGAAGGCGGTCTACGTGCCCTGCGACAACGACTGCAAATGCGCTACGATTTGGTCGCCGTGATCGCGACCGTTTTCGATGAAAATGCGATTTGCTTGTAGCCCAGACGCGATCACACCGGCAAGGTAGATCCCCTGCACCGGCGTCGCCATCGTGTCGGCGTCATGCTCAGGAATTCCCGTCAGCGGGTCAATCGGAACCCCCGCCTGCTGCAACAACCCCGTCTCTGGAAGATATCCAATCATCGTGTACACTTGCGACGCCAACACGCGCGTCGTCTCGCCGGCCCGTTCCACCGTTATGCCATCCGATTCGATCGCCGTCACGCGTGCACCAAAAATCGCGCTGATCTGCCCTTCACGAATGCGGGCCTCGATTTCTGGTCTCACCCACGGCTTCACGTTCGCATCGAGCGCTTCGCCAAAGTGCACCATCGTGACGCGCGCTCCTGCACGATACATATCAAGTGCCGCGTCAACGGCCGAGTTGGCGCCGCCTACGATGACAACGTCGTGGTCCCACGCGATGTGCCCGTCGATGTAGCCGTGACGCACGTGCGGTAAGTCTTCACCTGGCACACCCAAACGATTGGGCCGACCAAAGTAGCCCGTTGCCACCACAACCGATCGCGCGAACGACTCGCGCGCCTCGCCGCCTTGCGTCGTCGAATACACAATCCAGGCACCGTCGTCGCGACGCGCGAGTCGCTCGATCGTTTCGTATTGCCGAACGTCCAATCCAAAGTGGGTCGCGACGCCTCGATAGTACGCCAGCGCATCGCGACGAGACGGCTTTTCTGTCGCCACGATAAACGGAACGCCACCGATCGCGATCCGCTCGGCCGTCGAAAAAAACGTCATGTACGTCGGATAACTCAACAAACCGTTCACGATCGCACCACGGTCAAACACCACTGCGCGCAAGCCCGCACGTTGCGCAGCGATCGCGACGGCGAGCCCACACGGGCCCGCGCCAACGATCGCCACATCAATCATCGCAGCAGCGTTCGCGTCAGGCGTGTGCATCTACTCCAATTATCTGATCGCGCCGCGTCCCCACGCTCACATACGTAATCGGCGTCTCGCACAGTGATTCGATCCGATCCAAGTACGCGCGTGCGTTCTTGGGCAGATCCTCTAATCGACGCACATCCTGCGTCGAAGCGCGCCACCCGTTAAACCATTCGTACGCCGGTACGGCGCGTTCCAACAGGCCAACATCCGCAGGGAACTCGGTGAACAGTTCACCGTCCACCTGATAGCCTGTGCAAATCGCCAACTGCTCAAGGGTGTCCAGCACGTCAAGTTTGGTGACGGCGAGTCCGGTGAGTCCGTTCACGCGCGCCGCATAACGCACGACAACGCCATCAAACCAACCGCATCGACGAGGCCGACCCGTGGTTGCGCCAAACTCGTTACCGAGTGTGCGCACGTGCGTATGCAGTGGCTCGTCGAGCTCAGTCGGAAGCGGTCCGTTTCCGACTCGTGTGGTATAGGCTTTCACAACGCCCAATGCCGACTGAATCGCCATCGGTGAAATGCCGACGCCGGTTGCCGCGCCACCAACCGTCGTGTTGCTCGACGTGACAAACGGATACGTGCCATGATCGATATCCAACAGTGATCCTTGCGCGCCTTCCAGCAACACTGCGGCGCCACTCCGAATCGCGCGATGCACACACAACCCCACGTCTTCAGCAATCGACAATAGACGCGGCGTGAGCGCGGTGAGCACGTCCATCGTGTCATGTACCGACGCGCGCGCCGTTGCGCCGCTACGTTCGAGCTGTTGATTTGCGCGTTCGACGCCCGCCGTCACCAGCTCCATCAATCGCGACGGATACCGCAAGTCGAGTACGCGCACACCACGACGCGCGACCTTGTCTTCGTACGCCATGCCAATGCCGCGCCCTGTCGTACCGATCGCTTTGCTGGCAGCGCTCGCTCTGTCGATCAGCTTGTGATACGGCATGACCAAATGCGCGCGCTCGCTCACATACAAGCGACCTTCGACGTCAATGCCGTCGGCGACAAGTTCGTCGATTTCAACAAACAGTGTTTCAGGATCGAGCACGACGCCGTTGCCGATCGCGCACCGCACACCAGGGTGCATGATGCCGCTCGGCACTTGATGCAAGACAAACGAACGATCACCGATGTGTACTGTATGCCCTGCATTGGCGCCGCCTTGATAGCGCACCACCCAATCCGCTCGTTCGGCAAGCACGTCAACCAGCTTGCCCTTTCCCTCGTCGCCCCACTGCGCTCCCACCACCACCATGGTGCGCGTTGTCGAATCGAACATGCAAAACTCGGCGAAAACCATCGTCAGCGAGCCCGAGAACGGGCCGCACAAAAAACGCCCCGCGGGCGATCCGCGGGGCGTTAAGGAAATCTAGTATCGAGACCGACGCCGACAAGCTTTTGAGCTCTCGTCTTCCTTCTCCCTTCTACAGTCTCCTGCTTTTGTCTACCGTCTCCGGTCTTCCTTCTCCCGTCAGCCGACGCTTGCGGCGGCTAATAGCCAGCCGGCTACAACCGCGCCAATCGCCACTTTCACCGCGGCTCCTACCGCGCGTCCAATCAGCGCTCCTGTCGCGACCCGCGTCGGATCTCCACGCTTCTCACGCGCGATCGACAGCTCCGCCACCAAAGCGCCAACGAACGCCCCGACAAATCCACCGATGATCGAACCGATGATCGGTATCGGTACGCCAACCACCGCACCAATCAAGCCGCCAAGAATCGCGCCCCACGATGCCCGTCGAGACCCTCCAAAGCGTCTCGTGAACTTGGCGCCGACGAGGAACTCCAACGCCTCGGCGAGCACCACGAGCATCGCGACACCCAACAGCGTGCGGGTGCCAATTCCGCCGGCCGGTTCAACCAGTCGAAAGACAAAAGCCGCGCCCAGCATCAGCCACAGCCCGGGCAATCCCACGGGCACAAGGAACAGGGCAAGCAGAAGCGCAGCGGCGAGGACCAACAGTTCGAGGGCCATATCAGCCCTACGGACGAACGTCGCGCAGAGTTACGCCGTCTCGGTTAAGTCAAACATCGGAACGCCGGTTTCCGTCAAACACGCGCGAATCTCGTCCGACGTGTCGCCGTCGACCAGCGCGTGCGTGATCGACTCTTGCTGCAGGAGCGTCGCCAGCGCCGCAACGTCGTCGATCCATAGCGACCCGACAAACAGTTCGCTCACGGCGAGCAATGGCATCAACACGCCGCGCACCATACCCGTCGCACTCTGCCACGAGCACAGCACAACCACGCGACCACGTTGCAGTGAACGAAACAGGCGATCGTGCGCGAGCTGCTGCAACAGCTGCGCGTATGAAAACGTGCCGTCTGTTGATGCGTGCAACTGCGGAAACCGGTCGCGGCCAATCGCCTCGTTCAGCGGCGCAACCGGCATCGCGCCCGCATCTGGCCATCCGCCCGCAACCGGCACCATCACGTGCGCATGTGTTCGATCATTTGCGTGCACGACGACGCGTGAACCGGTCGCCTCCATCAGCGCGAGCGCACCCAGTGCGTCGGTGTCGGCCGGTGCAAGCACCAGACTCATTCCCTCCCCCAAGCTCGCGACAAGCAGCTGGAGAAACGCCGAACCAATCGGCAATGCGCTGACAATGCGATCGCCGGGTTCCAACCCGGACGCGCGAAATGCGCGCACCCACTCGCGACTCCCCGACCACAACACCGCGGGACTCAGCAGCTCTTCGGGAAACTGTACGAACGGTGTCGAATTTTTTGCGAGTCCGGTGTGCAGTCGTGCACGCCACGACGCCAGCGTCGAGGCAACGATTTCGGCGTCTCCGCCGGCGACCTTCTCTTCGAATTTTTGTGTCATCGCACGCGCTGAGCCTTAGCTCGGCAGTACCCCGGCTGAAGCAAGGCGCGCGTGCACGATGGCCCGCTCGTCGTTAGAAAGCGAAAGCAGCGGACCGCGCGTTGCTCCACCGTGAAGACCGACCATGTCCATCGCGGCTTTAATGCCGGCCGGACCGAACGCGCCGCCAATGTCTGTTGCAAGCGGTGCCATGCGCACTTGCATCGCTAGCGCCTCCTCAGCGCGGCCGTTGCGCGCCACGTCAAACATCATACGCACTGCCGGACCGGCAAATAGCGCAGGTGCGAGAATCGCACCCGATGCGCCCGCCTGCAGTGCGGGCACAACTGTCGCGCCGCTGCCCGTCAACACGCGAAACGCCGCGTTCTGCGATTCGAGATACTGCGTAAACATCGGCAGATTTCCGGCACTGTCTTTCATCCCGATGACGTTGTCGTGTTGCGACATCTCCTGCACAAACGCCGGTGACAGCACCACGTGCGCATACACCGGAATGTTGTACAGCAAAAGCGGCAGCGGACTCGCGTCAGCGATCGCGCGAAAATGCGCGAGCAACGCCGGCTCCGTCATGCGTCTGAGATAGTAGTGCGGCGATACAACGAGCGCGGCGGTCGCGCCGATCGCCTTCGCATCATGAATACGCGATATGGTTTGACGCGTGCTTTCCGAACCAACGCCCGCAAGCAGCCACTTGGAAGTCGGCACGCGTCCGCGCGCCCACGTGAGCAGCGACCGGCGCTCCTGATCATCCAATAGTGCCGATTCTCCGCTTGATCCGGCCACCAGCACGCCGTCCACACCGTGCGCTAAGTGTGCATCTAGGTTGGACTCAAACGCCGCACGATCCAACTCCCCGTGCGCGTCGAACGTTGAAACAGCGGGCGCCATAAGCCCGCCAAGCGTGAGTGCAGTCATCCAAGAAATCTAGCCACTCGGATGCACCGGCACCCGCCCCTCGGTCCAACTCAGCCGCCAAACAGGCTCTCAAACCCCGACCCAAACACCGCGTCGCCGCCCAGTGGATTGGGGCTCGTGATGGCGCCGTGGCCTGTCGGGCTGGTTGCGATCGGTGGCAGTTCTTGGCCGGTACCCAACGGATTCGCACCGAGCCCTGCCGCGCGCGCTCTGGCCGCTGCCTGGCCAGATGGCGTCAACAGATCGAGTGCATCGGGACGCGCGGTCACGGGCTTCTGTTGACCAGTAACGGCCCGATTCGCCAGCGGCGTCTTCCGCCCCTTGCCCATGCGGAATCCGAGGTCAAAGTCTGCGGGACGCGTGGACGCCGCCAGCGCCACCTCAAACGCGACCTCGCCGCTGGTCACGAGCTCGGTGAGATGCTGATCGAACGTCTGCATGCCGTACTGCGCGCCATCGGAGATGTAATCGCGAATTTCGCTAATGCGATTTTCGATGATCAAATCGCGGATCGTCGGCGTCACCACCATCACTTCAGCGGCAACGGCGCGACCAACACCATTTGCGCGCGGCAACAGACGCTGCGACACCACCGCGTGCAGCGTTTCGGCCAGCCGGATGCGCACCACCGCCTGCTCTTCCGGCGGAAACATGGCGACGATACGCATGATCGTGCTTTGCGCATCAGGCGTATGCAGCGTCGAGATGAGCAAGTGTCCCGTCTCAGCCGCCTTCATTGCCGTATCAATCGTTTCCGCGTCGCGCATCTCGCCAATCAAAATCACATCGGGATCCTGACGCAGTGCGGCGCGCAGTCCCATGCGGAAACTATCGGTATCAATGCCCACTTCGCGCTGCGTCACCGAACTCTTGATGTCGTGATGCATGAACTCGATCGGATTCTCGAGCGTGAGAATGTGCTTCTCATACTGCGCATTGATGGCGTGCACCATGGCCGCAATCGTGCTCGATTTACCCGATCCCGTCACGCCGGTCACGAGCACCATGCCACGTTCCGTGTGCGTGATGCGCGACATCACCTGCGGCAACCGCAAACTTTCGTACGTCGGCACTTCTTCTGGAATGACACGCATCACGATCGAATGCGATGCACGCTGACGCAGAATATTCACGCGAAAACGTCCAACCCCCACCGCCGCCCAACTCGCATCGTGATCGCGCAACGTGTCGATCGACGCGCGATCGGTATCATTAGCCATCAAGTGCAACGCAATCGCGCGCGTTTGCTCGGCGCTCAACGCTTGCTTGGTCAGCGCAACGAGTCGGCCATCAATACGCGCGCGCACCACATCATACGCTTTGATGTGAATGTCCGAGGCTCCGCGTTCAACTGCTGCTTTGATGATTCGCTCGATCGCCACGCCACAATCCGGTAGGTGTCCTGACAGGAACCAGGCACCGGAAGCCCGCTCAATATCCGGCGCTGAGATCCACGATGTTTCGCAACGGCTCACCCGCTGCGTATCGTCGCCAATTGTCTTCAAACACGCCCAACACCCGCGCCCATTGCCTGCGCGGCGATACACCCGACACGTGCGGTATCACCAACACTTTGGGATGTCGCCACAGCGGATGGTCCATCGGAAGCGGCTCGGTCTGAAAGACATCCAGCACCGCGCCGCGAAGCATTCCGTGCTCCAACGCCTCCACCAGCGCCACCTCATCGATCAGCGCACCGCGCGCTACGTTGACGACGATTGCCCCCCGTGGGAGCAACGCCAGTCGGGCGCGGTTCAGTAGCGAAGTCGTGTCTCGCGTGTCAGGCGCGGCGATCACCACAATCTCTGCTTGTGACAGTTCGCGCTCGACCGCCTCAGGACCGGCCACACGGGAAAATCCGTCCGGCGGACCCAGTTCAGGACGGCGACGAATGCCCGTACACTCGCACCCGAGCGCCGTAAACAGGCGTGCCACGCAACTGCCAATGCCACCGGCGCCAATCACCAAGACGCGATGCTCCGACAGCTCGCGCGCCGACATGTCACCGTGCGCGATGACGCTCTGATTCCACTCTCGAGCGGCCTGCTGCCGCACCGCGACGTCAATCGACCGGGTGAAATGCAGCACGCCGGCCAGCACCGTTTCGGCCATCACTTCGCCGTATGCACCGGCGCTGTTCGTGAACAGCAAGCCGCGTAGCACGCGCTCGCGAAGCTCAGGCGTGATCGAGCCACCAATCCCCGCCGACGCGCTATGCGCCCACTGAAGGCGCGGCGCCGCGGCTAACACGGGCGGTGTTACGCCGTACCCGACGTACACTTCGGCCTCGGAGGCCGCAGTCAGTGTTTCATCACTGGCGCGACTCGTTCCGTTGGCGGCTGTAACCGCCGTCGAATTCACAACCGACACACGCCAACCATGCGGTGCGCGCGCCTGCAGCTGCAATGCGTCGGCTTCCGGCAACCGTAGGTGCGGTGAACTACTCTGTAAGTCCACCAACACCAGCCGCGTACTCACGACGCAGCGACCGCCACGTTCGCCGGCCGTACCGCGCCGAGGCCCATGCG
>JANXUN010000420.1 GCA_025356185.1 Gemmatimonadaceae bacterium | reverse complement strand
TCCAGTTCGCACTGCGCGGCTGCGCTGCGCATTGGCCGACTTGCACGCGATCTCATGCGTGCCGACATCACGCACGTACTCATCGAGTTCGACGTCAACGGTGCGCTCCCCAACACGCATCAAAGTCAAGGCTCCGACATGGGGTTGTTTGGCGGACTGCTTGGGTGGGACGCGGCCGATGAGCGACTGCCGATGTCGCCGACGGCACTGCGCGACGCAGGCGTGCACGTCGACATTCGCTACATCGACTGTCACGATCCACACCCGAATACGTATCGGATCACGCTCTCGAATGCGCACGAATCGCACACGATGATCGCCATCAGTACCGGCGGTGGGATGATTCAGGTGCTCGACATCGACGGTGCATCGGTGATGATGGATGGTGGCGCGCCGGTGACCATCGGTGATCGTGTGCTCAACGCAGTACTTCCCATCCGCTCGCAGCCGAATGCGGCGCTACCGTTCACCACATGCAGTGAACTGATCGCCTACGATTCGGGGCGCGACATGCCGCTGTGGCAATACGCAATCGAATACGAGCGCGTGCGCGGTGCGATCGACGACTCGCAGGTGCTGTCGATGATGGTGGACATCGTGCGCATTTTGCGCCGGTCAATCGCGCAAGGCATCGCTGGCACGGAGTACAGCGATCGCATTCTTGGTGCGCAATCGGGACAGTTTGCCGCGATGATGGAGCGCGGCGGACTACTCAACGCCGGGGTGCTCAATCGCACCGTGCTGTACACGACGGCGCTCATGGAAGTGAAAAGTTCGATGGGCGTGATTGTCGCGGCGCCAACGGCGGGTGCGTGCGCGGCGCTTCCCGCAGCGTGCATTGCCGTCGCCGAAGAAATGGAGTGCACCGAAGACGATATGGCGCGCGCGATGCTCGCTGCAGGACTTGTTGGCGTGTTCATCGCGGGGCCGTGGACGTTCGCGGCCGAAGTTGGCGGTTGTCAGGCCGAGGGCGGTTCTGCGGCAGCAATGGCCGCTGCCGCCCTTGTCACGCTGGCCGGTGGTACACTCACGCAAGCGACGGGCGCTGCGTCGATGGCGCTACAGAGTATGCTGGGTCTGATCTGCGATCCCGTTGCGGCGCGCGTCGAGATTCCGTGTCTCGGCAAGAACGTGATTGCTGCGAGTAACGCAGTGTCGTGCGCGAACATGGCGTTGGCGGGATTCAACGCCATGATTCCGTTTGACGAAGTGGTCGACGCGGCGAAGCGTGTCGCCGAACGCATGCCGAGAGAACATCGATGCACGGCGTTGGGCGGACTTGCCACAACGCCAACGGCGATTCGACTCAGTGCTGAACTCGCTGCGCGCTTGGCGGTAGTGTAAAGCGCGAGCTGCGCGTGATTCGCAGCTATGGTATGCGCGCGACGCCGATAACGCTGCCCTTTTCTTGTTGGCGCACCCACACCGCGACGGCGCCCGTGCCGTTTGATGCCAGCGCCGGATACCACTGGCCCGCAGATGCGTCTGGTGACGCGATCGGCGTGAACGTGATCGCACCTTTGCTGTCGGTGATCACGCGCGCAAAGCCCAGTCGGCGTGTGCCTTCAACAACTTCGTCCCATGCAATGATGGGCGAGTTGTTTGTTGTCATCACAAGTTGCGGGTGCATCGCGGTTCCGCGCGTCGGCACGCGCGTGCGCGCAGAAAATGTCGCAGCGTCTTTTGACATGGCATAAAAGATGCCCATGCTGCTCATGTCTGTGCCATCGGCTGGCGTAGGCCACAACACATGCACGCGATTGGCGTTGTCGACGGCCATGCTGGGACCGTTGTCGGGGCAACCGTCAATTTGCCAGTGGTCATCGCTCACACGCACCGGCGCGCTAAACGTTTTCCCGCGATCGCGCGACACCGTAAACGCGATGTCACGATGACTGCCGGGATACACATGACGCCACACGGCGTACACGTTGTTGCCGCGCGATGCGACGGTAGTTTTGCAGCAGTAGCAGACGCTGCGCGTGATCTTCACGGCGTCGCTGCCGTCGAGAAACGAAAAGTACAGCTGCGACAATCCGGCCATCTCCGTCGGATCAGCCTTGGGCGCTGGTCCGTTCGTTGTCGGCGAGTGTTGCGCCATGTTCTGATGTTGCGCCGTGGTCATCACGGTTTCGCGATGATCCAGCCAAAGCACCATGACTTTGCCGGTTGAATCGACTGCAACAGATTCCCATCCGCGTGACCCTTGAGCGTCGCTACCCGGCACCACGCTTGCTGCGGAAAATGTGCGCCCGCCGTCGGTTGAACGTGACGATTGCAGTTTCCAGTTGGCGCCGTTCTTTGACGTCCACACCACGACAACTTCTGGTGGTGAGTTTTTGCGTGGCACCAGTGCGACACGCGCAGGCTCTTCGCCGCTCACGCGCGCGTCGCCCGCCACCGTATTGACTTGCACGGGTGCAGCAAAGGTCGCTCCGCCATCGCGACTCATTGCCGCATAAATATCCATGCTGTTGGTTGTCGCAGCCGACCACACCACGGCGACGTACTGGCCATTTGTCGCAACGGTCGGGTTGGAGTTTGCCCGGCCTTCGACGCCGAGTGAAATCGCGCGGCTTTGCGCGTGCGCGGTGCTGACGATTGCGAGCAGCAATGCCAGTGCGGCGGACGCGATGCGCGGCATTTTGTGGGCAGTTTGAGTTATTAGACGAGTGGTCATGCGAGTCTAGCGGGAACGCGTGAGAGAATCGGAG
>JANXUN010000417.1 GCA_025356185.1 Gemmatimonadaceae bacterium | reverse complement strand
CGCTGCTCGAATCGTGGTGCTCGAGCCACGCATGTGCGATCGCCTGCGGCACACTCTGTTGCACCGAAAACACGCTCGGCGCATCGACCCACGCGTGCGCGATTCCAATTCCAGATGCCAGGGCGGCACGCGCTGCGAGTATGACCGCGCCCGCCATGCCCGGTGCGCCGCCGACAATCGCAACATGGCCGCGTTGCCCTTTGTGTGCGTTCCATGCGATCGATGGGAGGCTTGACGCCAATTCGTGCGCGTTGAGCATGCGCCACGCGCCATCCTGATCACCAGCGCACGCATGTTCATGCAGACCAATATCCAGCAACAGCAACCGGCCGGACACTGCTCGCGAGAGCAGAGCGCCACGCTTCACTGTGCCGTACATCAGGGTGACGTGCGCCGACACCATGCCCGCCGCACATTCGCCGGTCGTCGCGTCTAACCCTGATGGCACGTCGAGCGCGACAATCGTGGCACCGTTGTTTCGAAGTCGCGCCATCTCTGACAATGCCGCGTTGAGCGATGCCCGAAGCGTACCGCGATGTCCCGTGCCCAGCAGACCGTCCACCACCACGCGCTCGTTGTGCGCGCTATCCCGATCGTCGGGGGTGCCGCTGTCCCAGTGTAGCATGGCGTGGGAAGCCCCTGTTGCATAGCGCCGCGCAAGGCGCGATGCCCGAAGAGCATCGTCGGATCTTGGAGGCATCGAGGCGCGCACACGCACGCGAACACCAGCCTGCGCGAGTTGCGCCGCGACTACGTATGCATCACCACCATTGTTGCCGGCGCCGGCACACACCAGGACACCGTGCGCGACACGATCTCCATAGTCGCGCAAAATGACGGCTGCCGATTGCGAGCCGGCTCGCAGCATGAGCTCGAATGATGGAGTGCCGGCGGCGATCGCTGAGCGATCACAGGTTGCCGCGTGCGCGGCAGTTGTCACGCGAATCGAGTAGCTATCTCGCGCAGGTGACAACGGTGCGTCAGACGTGCGCGGTGCTCCATGGGTACTCGTGCTCAAACACGTTGGCGAACTCGAACACCCCATAAAAATCGTCGCGTGAGTCGTCGGGTTGGCTTACCAGCAGACCCATATCAACGAGCGTGAACACAATGTCGCCAATGTCACTCGTGCAGGTCACGCCCCAGTGCTCAAGCACCAATCGCGCCGTGACGCCGAATCGCTGCAGCGCCAACTCTCGGCACGAATTGGCGAGCTCTGGTCCGGTAATGTGCCGACGCTCGAGGAGTCGCGTCTGGCAGTGCTCGAGTGCGGCCAAAACAAACAGATACGCGCGTTCGTCAAACCGCTGCTCACGCAGTCGGATCTGATCCATGATGCCTTCACGGAACGCGAGTTCAGCCACAGCAACTCTCCTCAAGGACTGCGCAAAAACGGTCACCAGGTAGACGCGTGCACTATGGACGCGCGGAGCTCGTCAGGTGCAACGATGCTCGTGGGTAAATGATGCAGCGAATGAAGGAACGGCACAATGGGCGCGTACGCTGCCGCCCAGTTGTGCACATTCAGATTCACATATAGAGCGGAAAACGATCAGCGAGCGCCTTGACATCTGCCTTGATGGATGCCAAGACAGCGACATCTTCCGGCGCCGACAGCGCGCGGTCAATCAGCACCGCAATCGTCTCCATCGCCGCAACGTCCATTCCTCGTGTCGTCACGGCCGGCGTTCCAATGCGAATGCCACTAGTCACAAACGGCGACTGCGTTTCGTTCGGCACCGTATTCTTATTTACAGTGATGCCGGCGTGGTCAAGCACTTTTTCGGCGACTTTGCCAGTGAGTCCCTTGCTGCGCAGGTCGACCAACATCAGGTGGTTGTCCGTGCCACCGGAGACGATGTGATATCCACGCGCGATCAGCGCTGCAGCGAGCACACGCGCATTGTCGATCACCTGCTGGCTGTAGACCGTAAACGACGGGTGCAATGCTTCTTTAAATGCGACCGCTTTCGCTGCAATGACGTGTTCCAGGGGTCCACCCTGCATGCCCGGAAACGTCGCTTTGTCGATCGCCTTCGCGTGAACCTCTTTGCAGAGAATCAGGCCACCACGCGGACCGCGCAGCGTTTTGTGCGTCGTACTTGTTACGATATCGGCGAACGGTACCGGCGAGGGGTATACACCAGTTGCAGCCAATCCCGCGAAATGAGCCATATCAACCATGAACAGTGCGCCGATCTCGTGCGAGACGTCGGCAAACGCTTGCCAATCGATGTGCCGAGAATAGGCGCTATAGCCTGCAATGATCATCTTCGGCTTATGCGCGCGCGCTGCGGCGCGCATGGCGTCGTAGTCGATCAATCCATCGGCGGTCAGTCCGTACGACACCGCTTTGTAGAGCAACCCAGAAAAATTGACAGGCGAGCCGTGCGTGAGGTGACCGCCCTGCGATAAATCCATACCAAGGAACGTGTCGCCGGGCTTGAGGAACGCGAGAAACACTGCTGCGTTCGCGGAGGCGCCGCTGTGCGGCTGCACATTGGCATGCTCAGCGCCAAATAATTGTTTGACGCGATCGATCGCGAGTTGCTCGACTTGATCGACGATCTCGCAGCCGCCGTAGTATCGCTTTCCCGGCAATCCTTCGGCGTACTTATTTGTCAGCGGCGAGCCCATCGCTTCCATGACGGCAGGCGAGACAAAGTTTTCGCTCGCGATGAGTTCGATACCGTCGCACTGACGTCGTGTTTCAGCGGTGATGAGTTGCGCAATTTCAGGATCCGCCGCAGTGAGCGCGGAACCCGGTGGCAACCGGTTCCATCGATTCCAAGCGGCGCTCGCCGATGTGTTACTGACGATCATGCGTGTGGCCCCACTGACGGGTGATTGTCGTCGCCTTCGAAATCTCGATCGATCTTTTCGACGCGGTTTTCGTGACGTCCACCTTCAAACTCGGTGTCGAGCCACGCCTGCAGGATCGCAATCGCATCTTCGTCGGACAAAAAACGCGCCGGAACGCACAACACGTTCGAGTCGTTGTGCTTCCTCGCTAACGCCGCAATTTCGGGCGTCCACGCCACCGACGCGCGCACACCGGAATACCGGTTGGCGACGTACGACATGCCGAGTCCCGTTCCGCACAACAGTATGCCGCGCTTGGCTTCGCCCGTAGAGACTTCGTGCGCTAGCGGATGCGCGTAATCGGAATAGTCGGTGCTGGCGGTGCTATGGGTGCCGATGTCGTCGACGTCGTAGCCCATGTCGGCCAGCGCCGCACGTAAGCGCTCCTTCATTTCAAATCCGGCGTGATCCGATGCAATCGGGATACGCTCGCCGGGATGCGCGACGTCGACCATGTTCATCCTTCTCGGTTAGGATACTGCGGCCACGTCTTGATCATGCCGCGCACCGCATGAATGCGCTGTTCCGCGACACGGTCGGCCGCCTTGTACGTCGGAATATTGGTATCGCGCGCTAGGCGAAACACGCTCAGCACGGTCGAGTAGATCTCGTCGGCCTTGCGTAGTGAGCGTTCACGATTCCACCCCGTCAGCTCGCTGTACACGTTGATCACGCCGCCGGCGTTGGCCACGTAGTCAGGCGCATACAAAATGCCCTTGGCTTCGAGCGCATCGCCGTGACGATCTTCGAGCAGTTGGTTATTGGCAGCACCAGCAACGATCTCCACTTGCAGCTGTGGAATGGTATCGTCGTTGATAATGCCGCCCATCGCGCACGGCGTGAAAATGTCCGCTTTGGCGCGATAGATGTCGGCGAGTGCAACCGCGGTGGCGCCCGTGGCGTCGACAACACGCTGCACGCGACCTGCGTCCATGTCAGTGACAATCAAGCGCGCACCGG